>CAUSOO010000003.1:0-67047 GCA_963533245.1 uncultured Neisseria sp. | reverse complement strand
ACCAACAGGCTTTCGGCTTCGATGTGCCACAAGGGGTAGAACAAGGTTGCCGCGCCGCCGCGCACGCCGCCTTGCGAACAGGATTTAACCGCCGCTTGGAACATTTTGAAAAACGGGATGCAGCCAGTGTGTTGCGCTTCGCCGCCGCGGATTTCGCTGCCCAAGCCGCGGATACGGCCGGCGTTGATACCAATACCTGCACGTTGGGAAACGTATTTCACAATCGCGCTGGTGGTGGCGTTGATGGAATCCAGACTGTCGTCGCATTCAATCAATACGCAGCTTGAGAATTGGCGCGTAGGCGTGCGCACGCCGCTCATAATCGGGGTTGGCAGCGATACTTTAAACGTAGAAACGGCGTCGTAAAAGCGTTTGACGTAATCCAAACGGGTCTCTTTCGGGTATTTGCTGAAGAGGCACATCGCCACCAAAATGTATAAAAACTGCGGCGTTTCATAAATCTGGCGGGTAACGCGGTTCTGCACCAGATATTTGCCTTCGAGCTGCTTCACGGCGGCATACGAGAAGGTCATATCGCGGCTGTGGTCGATATAGGCATTCAGCTCGTCAAACTCTTCGCGGCTGTAATCTTCGATGATGTGGCGGTCGTATTTGCCCGCATCGGTGAGTTTTTTAACGTGGTCAAAGAGATGCGGCGGTTCGAACTCGCCGTAAGCGATTTTGCGCAGGTGGAAAATCGCCAGACGCGCGGCGAGATATTGATAATCGGGCGTATCCTGCGAAATCAGGTCGGCAGCCGCCTTGATGATGGTTTCGTGGATGTCGTCGGTGCGGATGCCGTTGTAAAACTGGATGTGCGATTTGAGCTCGACTTGCGATACGGAGACGTTTTTCAAGCCTTCCGCCGCCCAAGTAACGACGCGGTGGATTTTGTCTAAGTCGAGATTTTCCAAACGTCCGTCGCGCTTGGTTACTTTCAAATCAGTCGGTGCATTCATCGTGAGCTTTCTCCATCCTGAAACACAAGATACAGTATGTATTAATATCGAGTGGCACAATATAGTGTATTTTTCGTCGCTTATCCAGTCTTGACAAGGCCGCTGTTTTGAAATCGGGCTTTTCCCGATTTTCTTTCAGACGACCTCTTTCCCTATGATTCAAGCCTTACCGCAAAGATGCGTTTTTTAGCATCAAAACCCTCATTCGGCTATGCGCTTATGAAATAAGGCAAATTCGGATTTGTGTTAAATTTTGAAAATAAACAACATGACATTGAATGACATATGCAACATAAGGTCGTCTGAAACGTGATAATTCATGTGGTTTATTATTTTCTCTGTTTGATAATATGTAATGGAAGATGGGTTTCGTCAAAATGCTTTAAATACTCCGCTTGCTTTTTCAGACGACTCATCCTGCCAAATTTCCTTTTTACAAAAGCCATAAATATAATGAAATGCACCCTTTAAATAAACAGGAGTCCGCCATGTTATTGAGGAAAAGCCTTATTCCCGCCCTATCTGCAGCACTGATACTGGGTTTTGCAACCCAACCTGCCGATGCAGCCACCCGCAAACATCATAAAACCCACCACGCTCAAACCCAAGCCAAACAAAGCAAGCTGCATCCTGTCTGCAAAAAATATCTTGACCGTCGCGCTGCATGGTATAAATCCAAAGGCAACAAAGCCGAGCTGAAAGAAAACGTCAAAGCCCGCAAAGCCTTCCGCCAACTGCCATATAAAGAACAACGCATCCAATGCCAAGCGGCTTATGAAGCATTTGATGATTTCGACCACGGCAAATTCCGTCGCTAAAACGGATAAAGGTCGTCTGAAAAAACCGGGTTGCATCCAAAAGTTGGATATTCCATCCAAACATACGGGTGCAGTTTTTATGACCAAAGTTACGCTTCAAATAACAAACCGCATCCCATTATTTATACGGTCGCATAAGGCAACGCAGATGGGGGGCTTCTTTGCGGTATTAAACGAAATGCTCCTACCGTTCAGAAGAATTGACTGTGGACGAATATGATTGTATGGATTACCGCATCTGGGAGCGTTACAGTTTGAAAGTGAAAAAAGCTGGGCCCTGTCGTATACAGAACCCAGCTTATATAGAGCGCCTAAATAGGGGTTTATGAACGTCCAAGATTTGGACGCAGCCCGGTTTTTCAGACGACCTTTTGACTGTTAAGCAAGTTTATTCGGGAAATTAACGCTCGCTCAATGCCTGTTTCATACGGGTAATCGGTTTGATCAGGTATTGGAAGATGGTTTTTTCGCCGGTTTTAATGTCCACTGTGGCAACCATACCCGGAATAATCGGCATGTCTTTACCGTTTTTGTCTTTCAGGGCGTTGTTCTCAGTTTGAACGATGACTCGGTAGTAAACTTGGTTGGGGTCGAGCTTCAGATCGTTGGCACGGCTTTGCATGGAGTTGCTGACGGTATCTGCGCCGACAAGGGTAACTTTGCCTTCCAATCCGCCGTAGATGGAGTAGTCATATGCGCTGACTTTGACCAGTGCGGGCTGTCCTGCGCGGACGAAGGCGATGTCTTGCGGACGGATATAGGCTTCGACAAGGAGTTTGTCATCAACGGGAACGATTTGCATGATTTCTTCGCCCGGGTTGACTACGCCGCCGATGGTATTGATTTTGATGTTTTTGACGATGCCGCGCATGGGGGAGCGGATTTGGGAGCGGTCAACCGGGTCGGCGCGCATGGCCATGTTTTCTTTGGATTGCGCCAGCTCGGATTCGGATTGCACAAGTTCGTTGTTGGCATCTGTTCTGTAACGGTTGCGGCGTTCGGCAATTTGCAGGGTCAGATCGCTGGATTCGCGGCGCATTTTGAGGAGTTCGACTTCGGACATAACGCCTTGTGCCACCATAGGCGCAGTAATGGCGATTTCGCGGTCAAGCGCCGCTTTGCTTTGTACCAGACTTTGTACGGCATCGGTCATGGCTTGGCGGCGGGCGTTATATGCGGCGGTTTCGCGGCGGCGGAGTTCGGGGCTGACGCTGTTGGGGAACGTGAGTTTTCCGCCGTAAGCTTCGGCTTTCAGGCGGGCGATGGTGGCCTCTAGGTTTTGGACTTTGGCTTCGCTCTCGCGCAATACGGCAAGGCTGCGCGTATCGTCGAGCTTCAGCAGGATTTGGTCTTTTTCGACCAAATCGCCTTCCTTAACCATCATTTGGGTAATGACGCCGGCGTCCAGACTTTGGATGACTTGTTCGCGGCTGCTGGGGATAACGTTGCCGTTGCCGCGGGTTACTTCTTCGACGGTGCTGTTGTATGCCCATACGACAAAGACGACGAGCAGCAGGAAAAACAGGATGATGACCCAAAATTGGCCGCTGTGTTTTTCTTTTTGCAAGGCTGCATTCAAATCGTTAATGAGATGCAGGTCTTTGGATTTAACGTTGTTTTCGCTCATAATGATGAATCTTCGGTATCTGTTTGTTGTTTTCAAAGAGGTCGTCTAAAACGCTTTCTGTTTGTGTTTTCAGACGACCTTTTCCCTTTTCGTCATGCTTGCGCCGCTTCGCCGGAACGTTGGTTTTCTTGCGCTTGTTGTGCTGCTTTGACTTTGTTTTGCTCGTTTTGCATCAGTTTTTGCAACACTAAATCGCGCGGGCCGTCCATAACGACTTTGCCGTTTTCCATTACGATGATGCGGTTAACGATTTGCAGCACTTGTGGACGGTGGGTGACCAAGAGCATGGTGCGGTTGCGTCCCCAGTGGGCAATCGCGTTCAATGCCATGCGTTCGGTACCTTGGTCGAGGCTGGTTGTCGGCTCGTCCAAAAGGACAACTTTGGGGTCGCGCAGCGTCATGCGTGCGAGGGCGATGATTTGTTTTTGACCGCCGGACAGACCCAAACCGTCTTCACCCAAAGGCATATCCAAGCCTCTTGGGTGGTTGCGGATGATTTGGTCCAGACCGAAACGTTTGAGTGCGGTCAGCAGGTCTTGGTCGGTCGAATAGCTGTCGGTACGCGCCAAGTCCATGTTTTCGCGCAATGTACCCAAGAAAAGGCGTGGAGATTGGCTGAACAGGAGGACTTGGTTCCGCAGGAAATTCGGATCAAGTTGGCGCATATCGACGCCGTCGAGGGTTACGTTGCCTTTTTCGGTGTCGTACAGACCGCTCGCCAGCTTCAGCATGGTACTTTTACCGCTGCCGATACGTCCGAGGATACCGACTTTTTCACCGGGTCGGATGTTGATGCGCAACTCGTCAACCGCGTTGTTGCTTTCGTTTTTGTATTTGAACGTTACGTTTTCAAAGGCGATATTGCCTTGAACGTTGTCCAAAGTAATGTATTTGCGTTCGGGGCTGCGTTCGATCGGACGGGAAACAATGTCGTTCAAGCCTCTTAACGCCAGCTTCGCTTGTTGGAAGCGGGTAGCAAGGCCCGCAACTTGAGCCAACGGCGCCAACGCGCGGCCGGACAGAATAACGGAGGCAATCAGCGCACCCATGGTAATCCGTTCCGCATGGTTGTCTGCATGAATCAGATAGGTACCGACAACGACCAAAAAGACAGTATTGAGCTGCTGCATGGCAACAGCGAAGTTGACCATGAAGTTGCTGGTATCTTTTACTTTGATGGATGAAGCGGAGGTTTTAGCGGTGTATTCGTCCCAGCGTTGTTGCGCCCATGAAGTCGCATTGTTGGTTTTCAGGGTTTCGATGCCTTCAATGGCTTCTACGGCAAGGCCTGAACGTTGCGAGCTTTCTTTCATGGATTCGTTAATGTGGCGCGACAAGGGGCGCTGGACGATGAAGCCGACAATGACGACAATCGGAATAATCGCCAAAGGAACCAATGCCAGTTTGCCGCCGACTATCGAAATAACAAAGATAAACAGCAACAGGAACGGCAAGTCCACCAAAGTCAACAGACTCGCGCTGGTCATGAATTCGCGTACGGATTCAAATTCGCGCAGGTTGTTGGCGTATGAACCGGACGAAGCGGGACGGTCGGCGAGACGCAATGCCATCACGCGGCGGAACAAGGCAGAGCTGATAATCAGGTCGGCCTTTTTACCGGCGATGTCGGTCAAATGGCCGCGTATCATCTTGGCGGCAAATTCGAACAAAATGGCGAGGACAACGCCAATACTCAAAACCCACAGGGTTTCATAGGCTTGGTTGGGAATGACGCGGTCGTACACGTTCATGACATACAACGAGCTGACCAAGGCAAGGAAGTTGATGATGACGGTCGCCAAAATCACTTGATAGTAATAGCTGCGGAAACGCCAAATGACTTTCCAAAACCATGCTTTGGGAAGGTGGTATTCAGGCAGTTCGGAACGCGTGTCCGCTGCCATTTTGGGCTTGATAAACCAGCAGTAACCCAGATACAGACCGGAAAGCTGGTCATGATCAAGCTGCTGCTCCAAGCCATCTACCTGACGGATATGATATTTCCTGTTCCGACCCGAACCTTCGATATTGGTAATGACGGCAGCCTCTTCGTTGTGAAGAATGATCATCACAGGAACGGCAAGCGATGGAATGTCTTCCAGATTGCGCTTGGACAATGTGTTTTCAAAGCCGTGGCTGCGTAAGACTTCGACGAGGGAATGATAGTTGACATTGAGTTTTTTATCCCGCACCACCTCTGCCGTCAGCGCGGCTTCTGACACAGGCGCCCCTAAGAGACGGGTAACCAACACAATATGTTCAATGATTGCTTTCATGATAATTCGCGTAATGAGTAATGATGTTAAGATTTTATGTTATTGCTTCAAGCCTGCCCAATTCGCCATTTGCGCCTGCGCAGCCAGATAATCCAACGCGGCATCGCGGAAGTCGTTGCGCGCCGAAATGTTTTCCTGCTCGATGCTGGACAATTCATTGTATGCGCCTAAAACGTCGGTCAGCGTGCGGCGGGCAATTTTGAATTGCAACTCGTAAGTCTTAACCACGTCTTTTTGAGCGGCAATATGTTGCGCGGCAATATCGGCACGGCGTTCGCTCTCGCGCATGTCGATTTCGGCGGTTTGGGTTTTCTCGGTAATGTCGCGCATAATCTGCTCGGATTTCGATTCGGCGGCAATCAGTGCATCGGCATTTTTCTGCACATTATGGCGCGCGGCAACGTCCAAGACATTCCATGCCACATTTAAATAAAGCTGTCTGTTGTCGCGGTTCGCATTACCTTCCAGATTCACGGCAGGTAGGCGTTCTGCTTTAGAAACGTCCAAATCTGCCTTCACGCTGTCGCGTTCTGCCACCTGCGCCCGATAGGAAGGATTGGTATTGTTATCGGCGGTTTTGAAACGGCGAACCAATGATTCCGCGCTGTCGTTGGCAAACGGATCTTCCAAATCCTCTGCCGTCAACTGCCGTCCGGTGTAGCGGGACAAGCGGCTCAACGCCAATTCCATCGTGCGTTGTTGTTGCGCGATGGATGATTCGACCTGCAACAGGCGCGCACGCGCTTCAATGAGTTCGGAACGGCGGCCGCTATCGTATTTCACGATAATATTCAAATCTTTCAGAAGATTATTGTGTCGGACCAAGCTCTGACGGTTGATGCGCAAGATTTCTTTCGCGCGCAATGCGGTCAAATAGAGTTTGCCGATGTCGCTGCCCAGACGTTCCTGATTTTCGAAATAACGATGATGGTAGTATTGCTCTCTGTTTTTATCGCGCCGTACCGCCGCATTGATGGCGCCCCATGAATATACATTCAAAGTTCCGCGTATGCCGACACCGTCATTCATATCGTTGCTGGAATATTTGTTTTTCTGCGCCAAAACTTTGGTACCTGTCAGCGTCAACACGGGATAATGGCGCGCACGGGTCGCCTTCGTCGTACTTTTAGCCGAATCTTCGGTTGCTTTCGCTTCCTTCACAATCGGGTCGGACACCATGGCATCCCTTAAAATAGCCTGCAAAGGGTAAGCCTGCGCCGTTGCCGCGCATGCTGCCGCGCACACTGCGGCAGCAATTTGCCCAGTGCGGAAAACGGATGTCTTGGGACGATTCAAAAAAGTTTTTTTCTTCATATTATTCACAACAATACGGTTCGTCATTTATCAGATTGGCAGAGGGGTGGCCTGTTGCAAATCAATTCTTTGAGCATATTATCATTAATCGGAATCCCTGTTTTCAGATTGCGATAAAAGGTAGTTATCTGCTCCTGAAAGTAACATGGATGATATTCCTACTATTGCTAAATCACGACACCGTATTAAAAACAAGCAAAAGGTCGTCTGAAAACGACCTCCTGTTTACAGATGTCCGCCAATGATTTGCAACATTTGCGCCAGCACTTTCGGATTGGCTGCCACAATATCGCCGCTTTCCAGCCAGCCTTCATTGCCGGACATATCGGTAACGATACCGCCCGCCTCCTGCACAATCAGCGCGCCTGCGGCAATATCCCAAGGTTTGAGGTTGAACTCGAAGAAACCGTCCAAACGGCCGGCCGCTACGGCACACAAATCCAACGAAGCCGCGCCTTCTCTGCGACCTCCGGCCGTTTTTGCCAAAAAGTCTTTCAAAATAGCCAGATACTTGTCCATCATGCTTTGGTCGACAACAGGGAAGCCGGTACCGATCAAGCAGCGGTTCAACTCAATGCGGGAAGAAACGCGGATACGGCGGTCGTTGAGCAACGCGCCTTTGCCGCGCGAAGCCATGTAAACATCGTTACGTTCAGGTGCGTACACCAAAGCTTCCTGCAACACGCCTTTGTGCAGCAGTGCCATAGAAATCGCATATTGGGGATGGCCGTGTAAGAAGTTGGTCGTGCCGTCGAGCGGATCGATAATCCATTCGTATTCCGCAGAGGCTTTGCCGTGAGAACCGCCTTCTTCGCAAGTGATTTTGTGATGCGGATAGGCTTCTTTGAGCGCTTCCACCAAAATCATCTCGGAATTGCGGTCAACGTCGGAAACGAAATCGTTGAATGCCTTGCTGTCAACTTTGACGGCATCCAGATTGCCGCTTGCGCGGATCATCATCTGCCCGGCTTTACGGGCGGCTTTGAAAGCGGTATTTAAAAACGGATTCATGGGTTTTCTTTCTAAATCAGGTAAAATACCGTCCGGCGCATCTGCACCGGACGCAACGTTTGTACGTTTCCGACGTTGTTAAAGAACATTTCAGACGACCTCTCAAGCCCAAAGGCGAAAGGTCGTCTGAAAACAAAAAGATGGCGTATTATACCCGATTCCCGAACAAACCGAAAACAAAACATGACTTCAGCCAAGCCCGAATTGCCCGACTATCTCGGCAACATCCGCATCATCCTCACCCGCACCAGCCATCCCGCCAATATCGGCTCCGCCGCCCGCGCCATGAAAACCATGGGGCTGCACAAACTCACCATCGTCGCCCCGAATTTGATGTCCACGCCGATGACCGGGCAGCCGCCCGTTTTCAACCCCGAAAACCCGCAAGATTTCCAACTGCCGGAGGAAAGTTTCATCCTCGCTTCCGGCGCGGCAGACGTATTGCACAACGCCGTAATTGCCGCCACGCTCGACGAAGCCCTCGCCGACACCACGCTCGCCTGCGCCCTTACCAGCCGCCGCCGCGAAATCACCGCCCCGCTGCAAACCCCGCGCGAACTGGTTCCCGAATTATTGCAGGCGGCACAACGCGGAGAACAAGTTGCCCTCGTCTTCGGCAACGAAACCTTCGGCTTGAGCATCGAAGAAGTGCAGGCATGCAACCGTCTGATGACCATCAACGGCAACCCCGACTATTTCTCGCTCAACCTCGCCCAAGCCGTTCAGGTCGTGTGTTACGAAATCTTCAGCCAGACCGATATACCCATGACCCACCTGCAACAAGAAGACCACGCCGCCACCCACGAACAAATCAAAGGCATGGTAGCCCACATGGAAAGCGTCATGGACGATATCGGCTTCTTCAACCGCCGCAACAGCGAACGTCTGATGCGCCGTATGCAAAGCCTGTTCGGACGTGCCAACACGCAAACCGAAGACATCGACATCCTGCGCGGCTTTTTCAATACCGTCAGCCATCGCTTGAAGAAGAAAGACTGAAAAAGGTCGTCTGAAAAATAAAACTGCACCCTAAAAGTCGGACATCCCATCCAACTTCGGGTGCAGTTTTAAGACCAAATATATAGTGGATTAAATTTAAATCAGGACAAGGCGACGAAGCCGCAGACAGTACAGATAGTACGGAACCGATTCACTTGGTGCTTCAGCACCTTAGAGAATCGTTCTCTTTGAGCTAAGGCGAGGCAACGCCGTACTGGTTTAAAGTTAATCCACTATACATTACATTTCAAATACCAAGTATTAGCATATGCATCAATTCAAACTCAGCAACAAATCTCTAAAAGCATTGGGATCTTTAATAAACGTCATTTCACCGGTTTGCGGAAAGTGAAAGTCTAAAAGACGCGACACCCAAAACCGGATACAGCCCGCTCTTTGGGCAATCGGGAAATATTCGCGTTCTTCATCAGACAAAGGTCTGATGCTTTCGTACCCCCTGATAAAAGCGTCTTGTAAGGAACTATCCAGCTTGTTCTCCGCTGTTCTTGCCCAGTCATTGACGGCAATGGCCAGGTCATACATAAAATTTCCGTTGCAGGCATAGTAAAAATCGATAAAGCCCGCCACCTTCTCCCCATCCAATAAAACATTATCCTTAAACAAATCGGCATGGATAATGCCTGAAGGCAGATGATTACCCAGATTACCATCTAAATCAGCAATCTCCTTTTGCAGTAAAGCCGCATCATCTTCACTCAATACCGGTAAAAGCTGACTGCAAGCATCGTGCCACCAACGGTCGTAACGCGGATTGACCATTTTTTGCGGGAAACTTTGTCCGGCAATATGCATTTTTGCCAACATGGCCCCTGTATTGAAGCATTGCATTTCCGTTGCCCAACCGGTATCCGAGCCATTCAGGCAAGTAACCAGACAGGCAGGTTTGCCCACCAAGACAGAATCCAGCTTACCATCCTTGCGCACAATCGGAGCAGGACAAGCCACGCCATTGCTACTCAGATGCCGGCTCAATTCCAGAAAAAACGGCAACTCCTCTTGCTTCAATACCTCGAATACCGTTAAAACGTAACGCCCCGTCGTGGTGGTCAAAAAATAATTGCTGTTTGTAATCCCCTGCGCAATTCCCTGCAACGATACAAAACCGCCCAAATCGTATTGGGTCAAAAACGCCCGCATTTCTTCATCAGAAACACTTGTATAGACAGACATAGTGCAAACCTATCAATAGAAAATATAAGGGGCAATCATACCAAAAAATTCCCCTGCCAAACAGGCAAACGCCAAGCTCGCGCCATAGTCATAAAAAACAAAAAGGTCGTCTGAAAATATTTTCAGACGACCTTTTGCTTGTTGTTCTCAATTAAGCTTGTTTATTCCAACGCTCAATCGATTCTTTAATGACTTGTTTCGCTTCTTCAACATCACCCCAAGATTCGACTTTGGTCGTACCTGCTTTTTTTAAGTCTTTGTAGTGGTTAAAATGGAATTCGATTTGCTTGATTAATTGTTGCGGCAAATCAGACAATGTTTTGTACGCATTGCCATTGTTGCGGTCATCGGCAGGAACGCAAACGATTTTATCGTCAACCTCGCCATCATCAACAAATTTCATCACGCCGATGACGCGCGCTTCCAGAAAAATGCCGGTAGCCAATGGCTGCTCTGTCACCAACAAGACATCCAATTCATCGCCATCTTCGTCTAAAGTCTGAGGGATAAAACCGTAGTTTGTAGGTTTGGAAAAAATTGCAGGTTCAACACGGTCGAGTTGGAAAGCCGCTAATTTGCGGTTCCATTCGATTTTATGATTGCTGCCTGCAGGAATTTCGTTCACAACATTAATAATGCCGCCATCGACATCACCCGGCGTCAAGATTTTATTAAAATCTGCCATTTTGCGCTCCTTATAAACAATTGCAAAAGTTAAACGCCGAAAGTATAACAAACAAAAGACATTTCTGGAAATGTATCGCTTTCCGCCTAATTCATGACGGCAAAATTCTTCCGAACATCTCAAAACCATGAACATAACGGCACGAGGCGGCATTGCTCACAAATTTTATTCGATTTATTTCTAGATTTATTTCTAGATTTATTTCTATGTTAAATGTACAAAAACAGCACAAAATAAAAATCGACTCCTGTATCAGAGTCGATTTTTATCAGGCTTAATGCCTATCTATGCTTACAGGGCATCTTTCAATGCTTTACCGGCACGGAATTTAGGAGTTTTAGCAGCAGCGATGGTCAGAGGCTCGCCGGTTTTAGGGTTGCGGCCTTGACGTTCTGCGCGTTCGCCAACGTAGAAAGTACCGAAACCGACCAGAGTTACGGTGTCGCCTTTTTTCAGAGCGTTGGTTACAGCATTGGTAGTGGCATCCAGAGCTTTTTGGGCGGCAGCTTTAGAAATGCCGGCTTCTTGAGCAATTGCTTCGATCAATTCAGACTTATTCACAATCAGTCCCTTCCTATCGTTGAAAATAATGAAATGCCCGAATACTCGGGGCTTCGTACTTTTGAGTACCTTTGCGCTTTATAGCAATTCTGAAAATACCGTGTCAAGAAAAAAATGCGGAATTGCCCTATTTTACAGGCTTTCAAGGCAAACCCGCATCTTTTGCAACACATTTTTTACAAAATCAGTGTTTGGTCGCTTTCGCCCTTGACTTAGGCTTGGCGGCTTCAACCTGCGCCTCTTCGGTACTTAAAGGCGCAACCCAAGGTGTCGGTTGGCTTTCCAAGCCCAAAGCGAGGACTTCGTCTATCCATTTGACCGGATGGATGGTCAGGCCGGTTTTCACGTTTTCAGGGATTTCTTCCAAGTCTTTGACGTTGTCTTTCGGAATCAGGACGTGTTTGATGCCGCCGCGCAAGGCAGCCAACAGTTTTTCCTTCAAACCGCCGATTGGCAAAACTTCGCCGCGCAGGGTGATTTCGCCCGTCATCGCCACATCGGCGCGCACCGGAATTTTGGTAAAGGCAGACACCATCGCCAAAGTCATGGCGATACCTGCACTCGGACCGTCTTTCGGCGTTGCGCCTTCTGGAACGTGAACATGGATGTCTTTTTTCTCGTAAAAATCAGGAGCCAAACCCACTGATTCTGCACGGGAACGGACAACAGACCATGCCGCGGACACAGATTCCTTCATCACGTCGCCCAACTGGCCGGTACACTGGATCACGCCCTTGCCCGGCAACGCCACGGCTTCGACAGTCAGCAATTCGCCGCCGACTTCCGTCCACGCCAAACCGGTAACCTGTCCGATGCGGTTTTCACTTTCGGCAACGCCGTAATCGAAACGGCGCACGCCCAAGTAGTCATGCAGGTTTTTCTCATTGACTTTAATCGCTTTAGGCTTGGCTTTGCTGGTTTTCTTGGTTTCAGACGACCTCTTCTTGTCTTCGTTCAAAGTAATCTGCATCACCACCTTGCGGCAGATTTTGGCAATCTCGCGATCAAGCGAACGTACGCCGGCTTCACGGGTGTAATAACGGATGATATCGCGTACCGCGCTTTCTTCGACCACCAATTCGCCTTCTTTCACACCGTTGCGTTTCATTTGCTTCGGCACGAGATACTGCATGGCGATATTGATTTTCTCGTCTTCGGTATAGCCGGACAAACGGATGATTTCCATGCGGTCGAGCAACGGAGTCGGGATGTTCAAGCTATTAGATGTGGCGATAAACATCACATCGCTCAAGTCGTAATCCACTTCCGCATAATGATCGGCAAATTTGTTGTTTTGCTCAGGATCGAGCACCTCAAGCAACGCGCTGGCAGGATCGCCTCGGAAGTCGCTGCCCAATTTGTCGATTTCGTCGAGCAGGAACAGCGGATTCTTCACGCCTGCCTTAGCCATGTTTTGCAGGATTTTGCCGGGCATAGAGCCGATATAGGTACGGCGGTGGCCGCGGATTTCGCTTTCGTCGCGCACGCCGCCCAAAGCCATGCGGACGTATTGGCGGCCTGTTGCTTTGGCAATGGATTCGCCCAAAGAGGTTTTACCCACCCCAGGAGGGCCGACCAAACACAGAATCGGACCTTTGAGCTTGTCCATACGTTTTTGGACGGCAAGGTATTCCAAAATCCGTTCTTTGACTTTTTCCAAGCCATAGTGGTCGGCGTTTAACACCAAATCGGCTTTGGCGATGTCTTTGCTGACACGGGATTTTTTCTTCCACGGCAGCTCAAGCAAAGTATCGATGTAGTTGCGTACCACGGTGGATTCCGCAGACATAGGCGGCATCATTTTGAGCTTTTTCAGTTCGGACAGGCATTTCTCTTCAGCTTCCTTGGTCATGCCTGCTTCTTTGATTTTTGCTTCCAACGCATCCAGTTCGCCGCGTTCGTCTTCTTCGCCCAATTCTTTCTGAATCGCTTTCACTTGCTCGTTCAGATAATACTCGCGCTGGGATTTTTCCATCTGGCGTTTGACACGGCCGCGGATGCGTTTTTCGACCTGCATGATGTCCAGTTCGGATTCCAACTGGGCGAGCAGAAACTCCATACGGCCGATAATGCCGAAGGTTTCCAAAATCTGTTGGCGCTGCTCCAGTTTCAACTGCAAATGCGCTGCAATCGTGTCCACCAAGCGGCTGTTATCATCGATGCCGTTGATGGTATTGATGATTTCGGCAGGGATTTTTTTATTTAACTTGGCATATTGGTCAAACTGGGTAAGCAGCGTTCGGCGAATGGCTTCAATATCGGGATTATCCGCATCCGCATACTCGTTGACAGCTTCGACATGAGACAGGAACAACCCGCCGCTCTCTTCAATGGTCAACACTCTGCCGCGCCGGATACCTTCGACCAACACTTTTACCGTGCCGTCAGGCAGCTTCAACACCTGCAAAACCTGCGCGACCGTACCCGTACGGTGCAAATCGGACGCCGTCGGATCTTCGGTATTCGGGTCGATTTGCGCCAGCAAAAACACCGGATCGTCATTCGCCATTGCCGCTTCCAATGCCGCAATGGATTTCGGGCGGCCTACAAACAGCGGCAGCACCATATGCGGATAAACGACGACATCGCGTAAAGGCAGGGTTGCCAGTGCGCTGTATTCCTCAAAATGCTTTTCTTTTGTCGGCATATTATTCTCTACTTGGTAATAAATTCGGAATGTGGCTTAAATTGGGATGGAAAAGCGTATTTCAAGACTTGAAAAAGCCGATGTACGCTTCTATTTTTATCGGCAACTTTTTGCGATAAAATACACGCCGTTCGAGGTCGTCTGAAAGGCTGGAAACTTTTCAGACGACCTCTCGGCATACAGCACATCAGGAGTCAGCCATGACCGACCAAACCTCACTCATCGAATTCCCCTGCCAATTCCCCATCAAAGTCATGGGCAACGCGCATCCCGAATTTGAAAAAAATATCCTGGAAACCGTCCGCCAGCACGCGCCCGATACCGAACCCCACCACATCACCACCCGCCTGAGCAGCAAGGGCAACTATACCGGCGCGACCGTCAAAGTAAATGTTGACAGCAAAGATCAACTGGACAAAATCTACCGCGCCCTGACCGATCACGAAATGGTAAAAGTAGTGTACTGATATGAAAATCGTGCATAAAGGCATGGTCGAGTACCAACCGACTTTCGAAGCCATGAAAGCGTTCAATGCAGCCCGCGACGAACATACCGAAGACGAATTATGGGTGGTCGAACATCCGCCCGTCTTCACGCAAGGTCTGGCAGGCAAACCGGAGCATCTCCTGATTCGCGACGATATACCCGTCGTGCAAATCGACCGGGGTGGGCAAATCACCTACCACGGTCCCGGCCAGTTGGTCGTTTACACCATGATCAACTTCAAACGCCGCAAAACCAGCGTCCGCAACATCGTCTCCGCGCTTGAAAACAGCATCATCGCCACGTTGGCGGAATACGGAATCGAAGCGGCGGCAGACCCGAAACGCCCCGGCGTTTATGTCGGTGAGCGCAAAATCGCCTCACTCGGTTTGCGCATCAAAGATGGTTCCGTCTATCACGGCCTGGCACTAAACGTAAACATGGACTTAAGCCCATTTACCCACATCAATCCCTGCGGCTATGCCGGCATGGAAATGACACAAATCGCGGATTTTGTCCAACCCTGTCCCACCTTGGACGAAGTTGCGCAAAAACTGACCGCACACCTCGAGACACAACTCACACCGAAAGCGAACAATTAATGAGCGAAATCAAAGTTGACGATCCCAAACGCGGCGTCAAACTCAAAGGAGCGGACAAAACCGCCCGCATCCCCATCAAAGTCGTCCCCCTTCAGGAAAAACTGAAAAAGCCCGAATGGATACGCGCCAAGCTGCCGTCACGCAAGTTCTTTGAAATCAAAGACATTTTGCGTGAGCAAAAAATGCACACCGTTTGCGAAGAAGCCTCCTGCCCGAACATCGGCGAATGCTTCAGCAAAGGCACAGCGACCTTCATGATTATGGGCGATATTTGTACCCGACGCTGCCCGTTCTGCGACGTGGGACACGGTCGTCCAAATATGCTCGACCCTGACGAACCGAAAAATCTCGCAGAATCCGTTAAAGCCATGAACCTGCGTTACGTCGTCATCACTTCTGTTGACCGCGACGACCTGCGCGACGGCGGCGCGCAGCATTTCGCCGACTGCATCAAAGCCATCCGCGAAACCAGTCCGAACACCAAAATCGAAATCCTCGTTCCCGACTTCCGCGGCCGCTTGGACATCGCGCTGAAAATCCTTGCCGAAACCCCGCCCGACGTGATGAACCACAACTTGGAAACCCATCCGAGCCTGTACAAAAAAGCCCGTCCGGGTGCCAACTATCAGCACTCCCTCGACCTGCTGCGCCGCTACAAAGAAATGATGCCGCACATCCCGACCAAATCCGGCATCATGGTCGGCTTGGGCGAGACAGACGAAGACGTGCGCGAAATCATGCGCGACATGCGGGCGCACAATATCGAGATGATTACCATCGGTCAGTACCTCCAGCCTTCAGACGGACACCTGCCCGTCTTGCGCTATGTCACGCCCGACCAGTTCAAAATCTTTGAAAAAGAAGCATACGAACTGGGCTTCACCAATGCCGCCATCGGCGCCATGGTCCGCTCAAGCTACCATGCCGACGAGCAGGCCGCCGAAGCATTGCGCGAAAGTCATGGCGGCGGTTGCGGTCATCATTGATAACAAAAGGTCGTCTGAAAATTTTCAGACGACCTTTTTTCAAACAAGCGGCTTAGGCTTTATACATCATATGTTCCCATTACGCTTGCGCTGTCCAAGATATGTCCCTGCATGGCGAAATGCAGGTCGTTGAAGCGGAAGCCGCGCGGCAGGTTTAATACGGTGTCGAGTGCGTAAACGATGAGTTCGTAGCGGTGGCGGCAGTTGGGCGGATACATGCCGCCGTAGCCTGTGGCTTCTTCGATGTCCAACTTGCCCAACAGGCTCGCCCAGCTGTTTGCGCCTTGCGTGTAGTCAGTGGCGGTCAGGCTTTCGTTTTCGGCGACGGAGGTACGCTTGAGGTCGGCAATCAGCCAGTGTGTCCACACGAATCCGCTGGCGGTAATGGCGTCTTTGTCTTCCAAAACGACGGCAAAGGATTTCGTGCCTTCGGGCGCACCGCTGATTTCAAAGGGGATGGAGTAAGTCGGCATGTTGTTCGGACTGAACTGGCTGCCGCGTTTGCCGTATTTATCTTCAAATTCGCCGTTGACAATGGCTGAAGTCGTTACCTGCATAGTGTTCTCCTGTGGGGTTGGGAAAGGGGTCGTCTGAAAAAGGAAGGCTTGTTCAGACGGTGGGTGGATTGTCCGGTTTGCTATGGCTGCCGTTTTCAGACGACCTGTTTTTATACCTGCCAGTCTATCGGCGTTATGCCTTTTTCCTGCAAATAGGCATTGGCGCGGGAAAAGTGTTTGCAGCCGAAAAAACCGCGATAGGCGGACAGCGGCGAGGGGTGCGGCGCGCTGAGGACGAGATGGCGGCCGCGGTCGATAAACGCGCCTTTTTTCTGCGCATGGCTGCCCCAAAGCATGAAGACGACGTGTTCACGGTTTTGGTTGATTTGGTTGACCACTTCGTCGGTAAAGCGTTCCCAACCCAATGTGGCATGGGAATGCGCCTGTCCCGCGCGGACGGTCAGTACGGTATTGAGCAGTAAAACGCCCTGCTCCGCCCAATATTGCAGATAGCCGTGTTGCGGGATACGGAAGCCTTCGATGTCGTCCGCCAGCTCTTTGTAAATATTGACCAGCGAGGGCGGGACGGCGACGCCTTCGCGGACGGAAAACGCCAGCCCGTGCGCCTGTCCTGCGCCGTGATACGGATCTTGCCCCAAAATCACGACTTTGACGTTACCGAATTCGGTCGCTCTAAAGGCGTTGAACACGTCTTCGGCGGGCGGGTAGATAATCCGTCCCATGCCGCGCTCTTTTTTGACGGTTTCGATGATGTGTTGGAAATAGGGTTCGGACTTTTCCGAGCCGATTGCTTCGTGCCAAGTTTGCATATTGATGCCTTCATGATCGTGAAAAATGATTATAACGCAGCAAAATGGAGATGACGCCTTTTCTGCCGACCTTCTATTTCCTCCGGACGCATAAAATATAGTGGATTAAATTTAAATCAGGACAAGGCGACGAAGCCGCAGACAGTACAGATAGTACGACAAGGCGAGGCAACGCCGTACTGGTTTATAGTTAATCCACTATAAAATATTGTCATGATTGAATTGTCAGTCAGCCTTTGTGCCGTTATGATTGAGCCTGTCCCACCCGAATCTTAAGGAATCTATATGACTACTTGGTTTATCGTTGCCGCCGCCGTCCTGATTGTCGAGCTGTTTATCGGTACTGTATATCTCTTGGTTGTCAGCGCGGCTTTATTCGGCGCGGGATTGGTATATTGGCTGACCGGTAATACTTCGATTGCCGTCGCTGCGGCAGCCGTTTTATCCGCCGTCGGTATCTGGGTGGTACACAGTAAATTCAAAAAAACTGCGCCCCGCCAAGAATTGAACGATGATTTGGACATCGGACAGACCGTTCAAATCCTCCGCCGCCTTCACGGCGATTGCTATGAAGTTTCGTATCGGGGAACGTACTGGCAGGCGCAGGCTGAAAATGCCGATGCCGTTCAGACGACCTCTACCGCCGTGATTACCGGTAAAAACGGTAATGTTTTACTCATTCGTTTCAATTGATTGATAAAATCGAAAGGAGCATCATGGGCGAATTGATTACCCTTCCTGAAAATATTCATCTATTAATATTAATCTTTGCTCTCACCGCATAAGGAAAAAACAATGGAATTTTTATACAGTTTCCCCGTCATCCTGTTGCTTGTCGTTGTAATTTTCGGCTTCAAAGCCTTTATCGTCGTGCCGCAACAGGAAGTTTACGTCGTCGAACGCCTCGGCAGATTTCACAACGCGCTGACCGCCGGTCTGAACATTCTGATTCCTTTCGTTGACCGCGTCGCCTACCGCCACTCGCTCAAAGAAGTGCCTTTGGACGTTCCCAGCCAAGTCTGCATCACCCGCGACAACACCCAGCTTACCGTTGACGGCATCATCTACTTCCAAGTAACCGATCCGAAACTCGCTTCTTACGGCTCCAGCAACTACATCATGGCGATTACCCAACTTGCCCAAACCACGCTGCGTTCGGTTATCGGCCGCATGGAGTTGGACAAAACGTTTGAAGAACGCGACGAAATCAACAGCATCGTCGTTTCCGCGCTCGATGAAGCGGCAGGCGCATGGGGTGTGAAAGTATTGCGTTACGAAATCAAAGACTTGGTTCCGCCGCAAGAAATCCTGCGTTCCATGCAGGCGCAAATTACCGCCGAACGTGAAAAACGCGCCCGCATCGCCGAATCCGAAGGCCGCAAAATCGAGCAGATCAACCTTGCCAGCGGTCAGCGCGAAGCGGAAATCCAACAGTCCGAAGGTGAAGCGCAAGCTGCCATCAATGCGTCAAACGGCGAAAAAATCGCCCGCATCAACCGCGCACAAGGTGAAGCCGAAGCCCTGCGTCTGGTTGCCGAAGCCAACGCCGACGCCATCCGCAAAATCGCCGAGGCAGTCCGCTCAGAGGGCGGTTCCGAAGCTGTCAACCTGAAAGTTGCCGAGCAATATGTCGCCGCCTTCAGCAATTTGGCAAAAGAAAGCAACACGCTGATTATGCCTGCCAACGTCGCCGACATCGGCAGCCTGGTTTCAGCCGGACTGAAGATTATTGACAGCAACAAAGCGGCAAAATAAACCTTACGTTTTGTCACAAGGTCGTCTGAAAACGAGTACAGCGCGTTTCGCTACCATAAACAGCGGATTTCGCCAAACCGTTTTTCAGACGACCTTTATTCACATGATTGCAGACAGAATGCCCATCTGACCAAGCTTCAATATAGTGGATTAAATTTAAATCAGGACAAGGCGACGAAGCCGCAGACAGTACAGATAGTACGGAACCGATTCACTTGGTGCTTCAGCACCTTAGAGAATCGTTCTCTTTGAGCTAAGGCGAGGCAACACCGTACTGGTTTAAAGTTAATCCACTATACATTCTGATTGTTACCAAAGACTAATTCAATGACTCAGAAAACACACACCATCAAAACCTACCTCGTCGGCGGCGCTGTCCGCGATTATCTTTTAGGTTTGCCCGTCAAAGACCGCGACTGGGTGGTCGTCGGCGCCGACGCGCAAACCATGCTGGCGCAAGGCTTCCAGCCGGTCGGCAAAGAATTTCCCGTGTTCCTCCACCCCGACACCCACGAAGAATACGCCCTCGCCCGCACCGAACGCAAAACCGCCAAGGGCTATGCCGGTTTCAGTTTTCACGCCGACAAAGACGTTACGCTGGAGCAGGATTTGATGCGCCGCGACCTGACCATCAACGCGATGGCGCAGGATTCAGACGGCCTCATCGATCCCTTCGGCGGGCAACAGGATTTGGCGGCGGGCATTTTGCGCCATGTCTCTCCCGCTTTTGCCGAAGACCCCGTCCGCATCCTGCGTACCGCCCGCTTTGCTGCGCGTTACGGGTTTGAAATCGCCGAAGAAACCATAAAACTGATGCGGCAGATGGTGGAAAATGGCGAAGCGGACGCTTTGGTTGCCGAACGCGTCTGGCAGGAGTTGGCGAAAGGTTTGATGGAAAAAAATCCGCGCAGGATGATTGAAGTATTGCGTGAATGCGGCGCGCTCAAAGTCTTGCTGCCCGAAGTCGATGCCCTCTTCGGCGTACCGCAACGCGCCGACTATCATCCCGAAATCGACAGCGGCATCCATACCCTGATGACGCTGCAACGCGCCGCCGATATGGGGCTGAGCCTGCCTGAACGCTACGCCGCCCTGCTGCACGACTTGGGCAAAGCCAAAACCCCGCCCGACATCCTGCCGCGCCACCACGGACACGACCTCGCCGGCGTCGAACCCGTACGCGAAGTCAATCAGCGGCTGCGCGCGCCGAAGCATTGCGCCGAGCTTGCCGAGCTGGTCTGCCGCTGGCACATTATTTTCCACCAAGTCGGACAGCTTAAAAGCCAAACCATTCTGAACGTTTTGAAAAAAACCGACGCTTTCAGACGACCCGAACGCTTCGCCGCCGCCTTAAACGTCTGCATTGCAGACAAACAAGGTCGTCTGAACCGCGAAAATGCCCCCTACCCGCAACGCGCGCACTGGCTCGCCCTACTCGAAGCCGCCAACCAAGTGGATTCAGGCAAAATCGCCGCCGAATGTCGCGCGCAGGAAAAAGCGCACCTAATCGCCGAAGAAATCGACCGGGCGCGGTTGGCGCAAATCGCTCCGTTGCAAAAAGCGTATCAGACAGAAAAATAGGAAGCTCTTAATGACATCCTCACGTTATAAAATCGAACGCGCGCCCGACGGCATTACTGTGTCTGCGCGTGTTATACATGACTCTCAGGAAATCGGTTTTACCGCTCTATTTCTTATATTTTCCTTTGCTATTACATGCATCGCGCCGTTTTACCTTGAAGAGCATTATTTCACTGATCCAATAATAATTCTTATCCATATACTTTTTACTTTCTACCTAGTCGGCTCACTGGTTTACAGCCTTCTCTGGCAACTTTTCGTACGTGAAAACATCAAGATCAGTAACCATACCCTGTCTCATGGTTACACCTTGTTCTCCATTGGACGTTGGCGTAGTTTTCCGCTATCAGAAATTTCCGAATGGCAGTTTCGTGACAATATTCCCAAAGCTCCTGTTGCAAGAGGAAGGGAAGCTGAGTACCCAAACAAAAACTACTACCAAAATGGTATAAAACAACCAAAAAACGATATCCCCAATATCTTACATATCCAAAAATGCAAACAAGGCGCATGGTCTTTCGATTATCAGGAAAAAACCATACTTATCGGCGATTTTTTTGACAGCCGTGATGCTCAGATAATCAATACTGAATTGAACAGGTTTATCCCAGCATCCGCTAAAGCTCATCAACTTTCAGACGACCTTTGAAACAGCCGCCACCATATCCGCTATAATCTGCCTCTCAGCCATTCCGTTCTAACCATAAAAATCATGACCATTCAGACCGATTTATTGCCCAAAATCAACAACGAAGATTACCAACGCCTCATCCTCAAACACAGCGTAGAATTCAGCGAAGGCGAAATCCGCCTGTTGAACGAAATCCTCGAAAAATTCACCTTCGACGTCGTTCAGGCGCAGGCATTGGCGCAGGCGGTGATGCAGCAGGTGCGCTTCGACCCCAACGCCTACCACATCGACAGCGACGACGAAGACACCACAGGCATCTGCCCCCACTGCATCAACCCGCCCATGCCGCCCCTGCGCGATTACCTCGTTTGGCGCGAAACACGCGGCTAAACCCCTTTCAAAAAGGTCGTCTGAAAACGGCAAACCGCTTTTCAGACGACCCCGAACCCACCGGAAAACCCATGCTGCAAACCGACAACCTGACCGCCGCCCAGCCCCAGCGCATCATCACCGCCCAAAGCATCTCCTCGCAGGAAGAGTTGCTCGAGCGCGCCCTGCGCCCTAAAACGCTGGACGACTATATCGGGCAAGACAAAGCCAAAGAACAGCTCGCCATCTTCATCCAAGCCGCCAAAAAACGCGGCGAAGCCCTAGACCACACCCTGCTCTTCGGCCCGCCCGGACTGGGAAAAACCACGCTGGCGCACATCATCGCCAAAGAGCTGGGCGTCAACCTGCGCCAAACCAGCGGCCCCGTACTCGAACGCGCCGGAGACCTTGCCGCCCTTCTGACCAACCTCGAGCCGCACGACGTATTGTTCATCGACGAAATCCACCGCCTCAGCCCCGTCGTCGAAGAAATCCTCTACCCCGCGCTCGAAGACTACCAACTCGACATCATGATAGGCGAAGGCCCTGCCGCCCGTTCCGTCAAAATCGACCTGCCGCCCTTCACCCTCGTCGGCGCAACCACCCGCGCAGGTATGCTGACCAACCCACTGCGCGACCGCTTCGGCATCGTTGCCCGCTTGGAGTTTTATCAAAATCAAGACCTTGCCACCATCGTCAGCCGTTCCGCACAATTACTGCAACTCGACATGGGCGAAGAAGGCGCAATGGAAGTCGCCAAGCGTAGCCGCGGCACACCCCGCATCGCCAACCGCCTGCTGCGCCGCGTCCGCGATTTTGCCGATGTGAAAAACAACGGCGTCATCGATGCCGCCATCGCCGATGCCGCTTTAAGCATGCTGGATGTGGACGCGCAAGGTTTGGACGTCATGGACAGAAAATTCCTCGAAGCCATCCTGCACAAATTCAGCGGCGGTCCCGTCGGTCTTGACAACGTTGCCGCCGCCATCGGCGAATCCACGGACACCATCGAAGACGTTATCGAACCCTACCTCATCCAACAAGGCTTCCTGCAACGTACCCCGCGCGGCAGAATGGCCACCGAACGCGCCTACCTGCACTTCGGCTTGAAAATGGAAAAATAAGCGTATTGAAATGAAGAAAGGTCGTCTGAAACCGGATTTTTGGTTTTCAGACGACCTTTTGTTATCAGCGTAGTTGGGGCGGATAGGCTTCAAGGCAGAGCAAGGCAATCAAGCCCGAAATGATATATATAGTGGATTAAATTTAAATCAGGACAAGGCGACGAAGCCGCAGACAGTACAGATAGTACGGAACCGATTCACTTGGTGCTTCAGCACCTTAGAGAATCGTTCTCTTTGAGCTAAGGCGAGGCAACGCCGTACTGGTTTAAATTTAATCCACTATAAAAATTGAGAAACGATTTGCCATGCAGTTCAGCACATTAGGCCACAGAAGCCAATTCTTTCCTCATGGCATCAATCACCGCCTTATAGTCCGGCTTGCCAAAGATGGCGGAACCTGCCACAAAAGTATCGGCACCCGCTGCCGCGACGGCGGCGATATTGTCGGTTTTGATACCGCCGTCCACCTCGATGGCGATGTGCCGTCCGCTTTGCGCTTCGTACCGATCCAACATCGCCCGCACTTGACGGATTTTTTCAAGGGTATGCGAGATGAAGCTTTGTCCGCCGAAACCGGGGTTGACCGACATCAACAATACCATGTCCAACCTGTCCAATACATTTTCCAAAACGTAGGCGGGAGTGGCCGGATTCAACACCAATCCTGCCTGACAGCCCGCATCTTTAATCAGGCTGAGGCTGCGGTCGATATGGCGGCTGGCTTCGGGATGAAACGTGATAATCGACGCCCCTGCTTTGGCAAATGCCTGAATCAGATCGTCAACGGGTTCGACCATCAGATGCACATCAATCGGCACGGTGGCATAAGGCTTCAACGCCGCGCAGACCATAGGGCCGAAAGTCAGATTCGGCACATAATGATTGTCCATCACGTCGAAATGAATCAAATCGGCTCCTGCTTCGATAACTTTCGTTAATTCTTCGCCCAAACGGGCAAAATCGGCGGATAAGATGCTGGGCGCAATACGGAAATTGTGGTTCATAGAAATCCAGTCGGATGGTGTGGTTTGATAAACGGATAATTTTTCGTATTCTACCACCAACGCCTCACGCAACACTAACTATGCATTATTAATATTTAACAAAAGTAAGCATATGCATAAATAATTATAGGTTAAGGATATGTTTTGTCAGAAATAAAATAAAGATATGAAGTTAACAAAAGTTAACTGGAGGGATACTGCCTTTCACACGCTAATCGGGTATATTTGCGCGGTTACGGAAACTAGGAAAACGCTGTGTCTGTCGGATTCAAATCTTATTTACCCCTCTGTGCATTATCGGTTGCGCTGCTGACGGCTGTCGGTCAAGCGCACGCCGGCCCCCAATATATCAAGCTGGACGATTTTCAAGCCAATTGCGACATCCGCTCCCTTAATCTGACGCAAGACCAACACAATGCTTTGCGCCGTATCCGTAATGATTACAAACAGGCATCGGACAAAGCATACCGTAAACTCGTCCGCACAGACCGTAACCGCCGCCAAGTCATTATGAAAATCCTTGCGGCAGATAATTTCGATCAAAACAACGCCCGCGATTATGTCGAAACCCGCTACTTGTCGAGCATGGATTTCGCCGTGGAAGAATTGGAAATCCAACACCGCTTCTACCACCTGCTCAATCCGCGCCAACGCCAGATTTGGCTCTCTTCCTGCCTTCGCTGACATCTCGCTTTCCTGATTGATCCGTACAAAAAGGTCGTCTGAAATCCTGTTTCAGACGACCTTTTAAACGATATGGCGATTCAAAGCGATGCGGCCGGAAGAAATTGAACCGGAAAAAGCTTTCCCTACCCTTATCCTCCCGCAGATTTCAGTACGGCAGACCTATTTTCCAAAAACTCAATCCAAAACCCGTTGTTCCGGCAAACGCCCTGCCCAATCGCACGCAAACTGCCAAGCCGAACGTCCCGAGCGGTTGCCGCGCATTTGTGCCCATTGCAACGCCGCCTTGCGTGCCGTTTCATCAAAATCCACGCCGAAGTCGCCCAGCCAATTTTCAACCGCTTGGAGGTAGTCGTTTTGATCGAACGGATAAAAACTCAACCACAAACCGAAACGGTCGGACAGGGAAATTTTTTCCTCAACAGCTTCTTTTTGATGAATTTCGCCGCGTATGCCCGTTGTCCCGATATTTTCATCCATATATTCAGGCATCAGGTGGCGCCGGTTGGACGTCGCGTACACCAACACGTTGCTGCATCTTTGCGACAAACCGCCGTCCAATGCGGTTTTTAGGGCTTTGTAGGTTTCATCACCGGTTTCAAACGACAGGTCATCGCAGAATACGATGAATTTTTCGGGACGGTCTTTCAGCAAAAAAAGCAGCGCGGGCAGGCTGACTAAATCGCTCTTATCAACTTCAATCAGACGCAGCCCTTGCTCGGCATATTCGTGTAACAAGGCTTTGACCAGCGAGGATTTGCCCGTTCCGCGTGAACCGCTCATCAAAACATTATTCGCGGAGCGGCCTGCCAAAAACTGCTCGGTATTGCGTTTGAGTTTTTCGGTTTGCGTCCCGACGGCAGCCAGACGGTCAAGCGGGAATGTATGCGGGTTTGGCAGGCTCTCCAAAATCCCTTTTTTACCGACGCTGTGCCAACGGTAAGCCAAAGCGTTCCAGTCGGTTTTGCCGGGTTTTTCGGGCAACACCAAATCAAGACGGTCTAAAACGGAATAGGCTTTTTGCAAAAAGGCGGCAAGTTTCATATGTGCTCCTATTGTCCTGATATAGCAGGATTTTGTTGCGCCATCACGCGCATCACGGTATCGACAACGGCTTGGGTCTGCGGGTCAATTTCAATATTGATGACGTCGCCCTCTTTCCGACTGCCGAACAAAGTGCGCGTCAAAGTTTCCGGAATCAGGTGTACATTGAATTCCGTTTCGGCAACATCGCCTATGGTCAGGCTGCAACCGTCCAAGCCGACAAAGCCTTTGCTCAAAATATAAGGTTTGAGCTCGGGTGGCAGTGCAAACCATACTGTGCGGTTAAACTCGCTGCGCTCTATCCGCGTAATCTGCGTAGTCGTCATGATATGCCCGCTCATGACGTGTCCGCCGATTTCATCACCGAAACGGGCGGCACGTTCGAGATTAACGGCATCTCCCGTTTTCAGACGACCCAAATTGGTCTTTTCCAAGGTTTCTTTCATCAAATCAAAGCTGACCGTATCGCCGTCGATTTGGGTAATGGTCAGGCAGCAGCCGTTGTTGGCGACGGATGCACCGATTTGCAGATGCTTGGTCATCCCATCGGGCAGCTTGACAACATGGGTGCGGAAATCAGCGGACGGTTCACGGATAGCGATAATTTCGCCGACACCTTGGACGATACCTGTAAACATGGGAGATTCTCCAATCGGTTTATTTGATGCGTTTGAAAACCAAATCCCAAACGCCGTGCCCCAAACGTTTGCCGCGGGCTTCAAATTTCGTTTCGGGACGGTAGTCGGGCGTAGGCGCGTAATCGGCGGCGGTATTTTGCAAATTGTCAAAACCGCTCAACACTTCCAGCATCTGCTGCGCGTATTCTTCCCAGTCGGTCGCCAGATGGATATAACCACCGACTTTCAGCTTGGGCAGCAGTTTCTGCACAAACGGCGTTTGCACCAAGCGGCGCTTGTTATGGCGTTTTTTGTGCCAAGGGTCGGGAAAGAAAATGTGGATGCCGTCGAGCACGTCGTCTGAAAGCATATTTTCCACCACTTCGACCGCATCGTGCCGCATCACGCGGATATTGCCGATGTGTTCTTCTTCAATCAATTTCAAAATATTGCCGACGCCGGGACCGTGCACATCAATCGCCAAAAAGTCAGTATCAGGCAGGCGCTTGGCGATTTCAACAGTCGCCACACCCATGCCGAAACCGATTTCCAACACCTTGGGACGGTCGCTACCGAAACGCTGATTCAAGTCCAACACGGAATCTTGGTAATCGATGCCGAATTGCGGCCACATCGTATCAATGGCGCGCTGCTGCGCCGCAGTCATATGCCCTTGACGCAACACAAAGCTGCGGATGGAGCGTTTGTGCGCTTCAGGAACGGTGGAATCCGGAGTTATTTCGTTCATAAATTATTTCTTGTATCTGATAAAACTGGGGAAAGGTCGTCTGAAAATCTGCGATATGGTTTCAGACGACCTCTGAATGTATGGGGTCAACCGTTAAACGGTTTGTTTTTATTGTTGATAGATAAGCATGAAACAAGCCGCTGACAGTATCAATCCTGCCGAACTCGTTTGCTTGCTGTTTTAAAGCATGACTAAATGGCTCACTTGGAGCTTAGACACGCATTCTTGTTCATGCATTATATAGTGGATTAAATTTAAATCAGGACAAGGCGACGAAGCCGCAGACAGTACAGATAGTACGGAACCGATTCACTTGGTGCTTCAGCACCTTAGAGAATCGTTCTCTTTGAGCTAAGGCGAGGCAACGCCGTACTGGTTTAAAGTTAATCCACTATATCGTTAATGAAATCACTATCACTGACAATATGCTGTTTGACGAAAAGGTCGTCTGAAAGATTCAGACGACCTTTGACTGATAAATGCAGTGTCAGCAGTTTAATTCAACTGACTGAATACACTTATTTTTTCTTTTGAGCCGGCAGGTCGGTACAAGTACCCAGCGCCACTTCGGCAGCCATACCGATGGATTCGCCCAAGGTCGGGTGCGGGTGGATGGTTTTGCCGATGTCTTCAGCGTCGCAGCCCATTTCGATGGCCAGACAGATTTCGCCAATCATATCGCCGCCGTTCGGACCGACGATACCGCCGCCGATGATGCGGCCGGTTTCAGCATCAAAAATCAGCTTGGTAAAGCCATTATCGCAACCGTTGGCAATCGCACGGCCAGAAGCGGCCCACGGGAAGTTGGCTTTGGTGATTTTGCGGCCGGATGCTTTGGCAGACAATTCGGTTTCGCCAACCCATGCTACTTCAGGAGCGGTGTAAGCCACGCCCGGAATCACGCGGGCATCGAAGTAGGCTTTGTGTCCGGCGCAGTTTTCAGCGGCAACGTGGCCTTCATGAACGGCTTTGTGCGCCAGCATAGGCTGACCGACGATGTCGCCGATGGCGTAGATGTGCGGCACATTGGTACGCATTTGTTTGTCGACTTCGATGAAGCCGCGGTCGGTTACGGCAACGCCTGCTTTTTCGGCGCTGATGAGTTTGCCGTTAGGCGCACGGCCGGCGGCAACCAATACGGCATCGTAGCGTTGCGGCTCTTTCGGCGCGTTCGCACCTTCGAAGGTAACGTAAACGCCGTCTTCTTTCGGCTCGACTGCGACGGTTTTGGTATTGATCATGATGTTGTCAAAACGGTATTCGTTTTGTTTCTGCCATACTTTCACCAAATCGCGGTCTGCACCTTGCATCAGGCCGTCCATCATTTCAACGACGTCAAGGCGTGAACCCAGCGTGCTGTAAACCGTACCCATTTCAAGGCCGATGATACCGCCGCCGATAATCAACAGCTTGCCCGGTACTTCTTTCAGAGCCAATGCGCCGCTGGAATCGATGATGCGCGGATCTTCAGGGATAAACGGCAGCTTGGTTACGCGGCTGCCCGCTGCGATGATACAGTTTTTGAACGCAACGATTTTTTTCTCGCCGGTAGGCGTAGCTTGCTCGTACACATCGCCGGTAGTCAGAGACACTTCCAAGTGGTGCGGATCTAAGAATTGACCGTCGCCTTGGATAACGTCCACTTTGCGGCCTTTTGCCATGCCTGCCAAACCGGTAGTCAGGCGGGAAACCACGCCGTCTTTGTAGCCGCGCAGCATGTCGATGTCGAGTTCGGGCTCAGGGTATTTGATGCCGTTTGCAGCCAAGTGGCGCACTTCGTCGATAACGGCAGCGTTGTGCAACAAGGCTTTGGAAGGGATACAGCCGACGTTCAAGCAAACGCCGCCCAAGGTTTTGTAACGCTCGACGATGGCAACTTTCAGACCTTCATCAGCAGCGGCAAATGCAGCGGAGTAACCGCCGGGGCCGCCACCCAATACGACCACGTCGTACTCTGCATCAGCAGAACCACCGAATTGCGCCGCTTGCGGTGCAGGAGCGGCAGCTTTGGGGGCTTCTTGCGCAGGGGCAGCAGCAGGTGCTTCGGCTTTAGGAGCAGCAGCCGCGCCTTCGGCTTCAACGACTACGATCAAGCCGCCTTCGGAGATTTTGTCGCCGACTTTGACTTTGACTTCTTTGACCACGCCCGCAACTTCGGCAGGCACGTCCATCGTCGCTTTGTCGGTTTCCAAGGTAATCAGGGTATCGTCAACGGCGATGGTGTCGCCTACGTTCACTTCAACCGCGATGATATCTACATTTTCGTGTCCGCCAATGTCGGGCACTTTCAATTCAACTAAGCTCATGTCTAATCTTTCTGAATGATATTCGGACTTCTGTTTTCAGACGACCTGTCGGGTTGTGTGCCGAAGGTCGTCTGAAACACGCTCGGATTACAGGGTAATGCGGCGGAAGTCTTTCAACAGGTTCGCCAGGAATACGGTGAAGCGCATACCGGCGGCACCGTCGATAACGCGGTGGTCGAAGGACAGGCTCAACGGACACATCAGGCGAGGAGCGAACTCTTTGCCGTTCCAAACCGGTTTGATTTGGGATTTGCACACGCCCAAAATAGCGACTTCAGGTGCGTTCACAATCGGAGTGAAGCCTGTACCGCCGATGCCGCCCAAGCTGGAAATGGTAAAGCAGGCGCCTTGCATTTCTTGCGGTTTGAGCTTGCCTTCGCGGGCTTTTTTAGACAATTCGGTCAGCTCTTGGCTGATTTCTTTCAGACCTTTTTGATCCACGTCTTTGATTACGGGAACAACCAAGCCGTTCGGCGTATCGGCTGCGAAACCGATGTTGAAGTAGTTTTTCAGAACCAGATTGTCGCCGTCCAAAGAAGCGTTGAACTCTGGGAAGGCTTTCAGCGCGGAAACGGAGGCTTTGATGATGAACGCCAACGGAGACAGTTTCACGCCTTCGCGTTCCCATTCTTTGTTCAGCTGTTTGCGGAATTCTTCCAATTCGGTCATGTCCGCTTCTTCGTGAACGGTAACGTGCGGGATAACTACCCAGTTGCGGGACAGGTTTTGACCGGAAATTTTCTTAATGCGGGACAATTCTTTAACTTCGACATTGCCGAATTTGGAGAAGTCCACTTTAGGCCACGGCAGCAAGTCCAGACCGCCGCCCAAAGACGCGCCGGCAGCAGCAGGTTTCGCCGCACCGCCTTGCATTACAGACTTCACAAAGGCTTTAATGTCGTCGCCCATGATACGGCCTTTCAAGCCGGTACCTTTGACTTGACCCAAATCCACGCCCAATTCGCGCGCAAGCTTGCGTGCGGAAGGACCCGCGTGTGCTTTGGCGAAAGCGGCTTCGTCGATTTTGGCTGCGGCAGGTGCAGGAGCGGCAACAGGAGCCGGAGCTGCAGCAGGCGCGGCAGCCGGAGCTGGTGCTGCTGCCGGGGCTGCGGCTTGAGCAGGCGCAGGAGCGGCGGCAGAACCGGCGGTTTCCACTTCGATAATGGCAGTACCTTCGGATACTTTGTCGCCGACTTTCAGGAATACGGCTTTAACGACACCGGCTGCGGTACAAGGTACGTCCATGGTCGCTTTGTCGGTTTCCAAAGTAATCAGCGTGTCATCTTCGGCAACGGTGTCACCCACTTTGACTTCAACGGCGATTACATCTACATCAGTATGACCGCCAATGTCGGGAACGGCTACTTTAACGGTTGCACCGCCTGCGGGAGCGGCAGCGGGTACAGCGGCAGGCGCAGGTTGTGCTTCAGCCGCAGGAGCCGGAGCGGCTTCAGCAGCGGCAGCACCGGTTTCAACGGTCAGAATTACGCCGCCTTCGGAGATTTTGTCGCCAACTTTGACTTTCACTTCTTTCACAACGCCTGCTGCATCGGCAGGTACGTCCATAGTGGCTTTGTCGGTTTCCAGAGTAATCAGGGTGTCGTCAACGGCGATGGTGTCGCCCGCTTTGACTTCTACTGCGATGATATCGACGTTTTCATGACCGCCGATATCGGGTACTTTGATTTCTACGATACTCATTTGAGTTCCTTTGATGATTTCGGTTTGAGGTCGTCTGAAAAACAGTTTCAGACGACATCACTTATGTTTTCCGGCACGGATAACCATTTCCAAGACAGCTTTTCTGCGCTTCGAACCTTTTGCACGACTTGCGCCCGCTGCCCGGTAATTCAAGGTTTGTCCGTTATACAAACCGTCAACGTATTCTTGATTCAGACGACCTCACAAGCAAATTGACTTTGAGGTCGTCTGAAAACAGGATTAGCGTTTCCAGCTTGGCGCCACGTCGGCATTGATGCCGTATTTTTTGATGGCTTGCTGAACGGTTTCTTTGCTGACTTTGCCTTGTTCTGCCAATGCGCTCAATGCTGCCACGGCAACGTTGTAGCGGTCCACTTCGAAGAAGCGGCGCAGGTTGGCACGGCTGTCGGAACGGCCGAAACCATCGGTACCCAAGACATGGTAGTCGTTCGGGATGTACGCGCGGATACGGTCGGCATAGCTGCGGATATAGTCGGTAGCGGCGATAACCGGACCGTCATGACCTTGCAGTTGTGAGGTAACGAAAGGCACTTTTTCAGCTTCCAGCGGATGCAGGCGGTTGAAACGTTCTGCTTCGATGGCATCGCGGTGCAGCAAGTTGAAGGACGGGCAAGACCAAATGTCTGCTTCTACGCCGAAGTCGGCTTTCAGCAATTCGGCACCGGCAATCACTTCTTGCAGGATCGTACCGGAACCCATCAATTGAACTTTTTTGTCGCCTTTACCGCCGGCTTTCAGCAAGTACATACCTTTCAGGATGTCTTGTTCCACGCCTTCGGGCATATCCGGGTGAGTGTAGTTCTCGTTCATCAAGGTGATGTAGTAGAACACGTCTTCATGGTTGACGTACATACGGCGCAGGCCATCATGTACGATAACGGCTACTTCGTATTGGAAGGTCGGATCGTATGTTACACAGTTCGGGATCAAATCGGCTTGAATGTGGCTGTGGCCGTCTTCGTGTTGCAGGCCTTCGCCGTTCAAGGTCGTACGGCCGGCAGTACCGCCCAACAGGAAGCCGCGCGCGTGCATATCGCCGGCAGCCCATGCCAAGTCGCCGACACGTTGGAAACCGAACATAGAGTAGTAAATGTAGAACGGAATCATCGCGAAGTCGCTGTTGGCATAGCTGGTCGCTGCAGCAATCCAGTCAGCCATCGCGCCAGGCTCGTTAATACCTTCTTGCAGGATTTGACCGTCAACAGACTCTTTATAGAACATCAGTTGGTCTTTGTCTTGCGGGGTGTATTGTTGGCCTTTCGGGTTCCAAATACCGTATTGGCGGAACATGCCTTCCATACCGAAGGTACGGCTTTCGTCAGGAACGATAGGTACGACACGTTTGCCGATTTTTTTGTCTTTCAGCAAAGTAGACAGAATGCGGACGAAAGCCATAGTGGTTGAAAATTCACGGTCGCCGCTGGATTTCAGTTGAGTCTCAAATGCTGACAACTCAGGTACTTCCAGAACTTCTTGGGTAGGCTTGCGTTGAGGCAGGTAGCCGCCCAAAGCTTCGCGGCGTGCGTGCAGGTATTTGTACTCTTCGCTGTCGGGAGCGAAAGTCAGGTAAGGCAGATCGCCGCTGTCGATTTGCTCGTCGGTAACCGGAATGTCAAAGCGGTCGCGGAATTGTTTCAGAGACGCTTTGTCCATTTTTTTGGCTTGGTGGGCAACGTTTTGACCTTCGCCGGATGCACCCATACCATAACCTTTAATGGTTTTTGCCAAAATTACGGTAGGTTTGCCGTCTGAATGGTTAGCTGCGCGGTCATAAGCGTTGTACACTTTTTGAGGGTCGTGGCCGCCGCGGTTCAATGCCCAAATTTCGTCATCGGTCATATCGGCAACCAATGCTTTCAATTCAGGGGTATTGAAGAAATGTTCGCGCACGTACGCACCGTCTTTGGATTTGTAAGTTTGGTAGTCGCCGTCCAAACATTCTTCCATGCGTTTGCGCAGGATGCCGTCTTTGTCTTTTGCCAAGAGGCGGTCCCAACGGCGGCCCCAAATGACTTTGACAACATTCCAGCCTGCGCCGGCAAAGTTGCCTTCCAATTCTTGGATGATTTTGCCGTTACCGCGGACAGGACCGTCCAAACGTTGCAGGTTGCAGTTGATGACAAAAATCAGGTTATCCAAACCTTCGCGTGCTGCCAATGCGATGGCGCCTTGTGATTCAGGCTCGTCCATTTCGCCGTCGCCGCAGAAACACCATACTTTACGGCCTTTGGTTTTTGCCAGACCGCGGGATTCCAAGTATTTCAGGAAACGGGCTTGGTAAATCGCCATGATCGGACCCAAACCCATAGATACGGTCGGGAATTGCCAGAAATCAGGCAGCAAGTGCGGATGCGGGTAAGAAGGCAGACCATGTCCGTCCACTTCCTGACGGAAATTGTTCAGTTGGTCTTCAGTCAGACGGCCTTCAACGAAAGCACGGGCGTAGATGCCTGGAGAAACGTGGCCTTGGAAGAATATCAAATCACCTTCTTCGCCTTCGCCTTTAGCTTTCCAGAAGTGGTTGAAACCCACTTCGTACATGGTTGCGGCAGATTGGAAAGATGCGATATGACCACCCAGCTCCAAATCTTTTTTACCGGCGCGCAATACGATGGCGGCGGCGTTCCAGCGCACAAATGCACGGATGCGGTGTTCGATGTTTTGATCGCCCGGAATGCCTTTTTCGTCTTCAACCGAAACGGTATTCAAATACGGGGTGGTTGTGCCGTGAGGCATACGGACGCCTTTGTCGCGGCTGTATTTAACCAGATGCTCCAACAAGTATTGTGCGCGTTCGCTGCCTTCGTATTCTAGAACTGAGCTTAACGCGTCCAACCACTCTTGGGTTTCAATCGGGTCAACATCGTGTAATTGGGTGGACATAGTATCTATCCTTATGTTGAGTGTTATTCAATGACAGAGGGTTATACCCCTAATGTTTTCGTTTGCGAAAATTGATATACAAAAACGAAAATTCCAAAAATTAAATCAAACGCAAAACCACAATTACCCTAATATTATCAATTAATTAAAAATAAAATTGAAAATAAAGGGCGCAATGAGTCATTTATTTGAATTTATTCCGCCGCAAATCGTATCAGTAATTGGAATAACTGGCAAATTACAATTTATAACATCGGTTTTATTCTGAACAATGGGCATATGGATTTGATTAAATTCTGCTCGTTTTTAAACAAAAAAGAAAATTTTTAGATTGATTATTTTCCAAAACCAACAAACGGTCGTATTTTCCGTTATCAGCCGAATAGAAATACTTCATCAAATTTGTTAATAGTTAAATAAAATCAATCAAATTCAGACGAGCCATTCCGTTAATGCAGCCTCCAAGCGTTTCAGCCCTTCTGCCATATCTTCATCGTTTAACAGCAGGCTGGGGGCGAAACGCACGACGTCGGCTCCGGCAACCAATACCATCAGGCCGTGTTTCAGCGCGGCGGCGGTAATTTCCGAAGCGCGGCCTTTGTATTGGTCTGCCAGCACGCAGCCGATGAGCAGACCCATGCCGCGGACTTCTTTAAATACGCCGGTTTTCTCGCCCAACTCCCGCAAGGTCGTCTGAAATTTTTTTCCTTGTTTTTCCACATGTGCCAAAGTTTCGGACGCATTGATGATGTCGAACGCGCGACTGCCGACGGCGCACGCCATCGGATTGCCGCCGAAAGTCGAACCGTGCGTCCCCGGCCCGAAGGTCGGGGCGATTTTATCGGTGGTCAGAATCGCACCGATGGGGAAGCCACCACCCAATGCTTTGGCGGAGCTGATGATGTCGGGCGTAATGCCGTAATGCTCGTAGGCAAACAGTTTGCCCGTATGCCCCATACCGGTTTGCACTTCGTCCAAAATCAGCAATGCGCCGTGTTCGTCGCACAAACGGCGCGCGGCTTGCAGATATTCCTGCGTGGCAGGCAGGATGCCGCTTTCGCCTTGAATCGGCTCGATAATCACCGCGCAGGTGTTTTCGTTGATGGCAGCTTCCAATGCGGCAATATCGTTGAACGGAACGTGGGTAATGCCTTGCGGCAGCGGCGCGTAGTCTTTGCTGTATTTGGGCTGGCCGCCGACAGAGACGGTAAACAGCGTTCGTCCGTGGAAGCTGTTCAGGCAAGAGATTATTTCGGTTTTGTGTTCGCCAAAATGATCGCGCCCGTATTTGCGCGCCAGTTTTAGCGCGGCTTCGTTGGCTTCCGCGCCGGAATTGCAGAAAAACACTTTGTCGGCGAAGGTATGTTCTACCAGCTTTTGCGCCAATTCCTGTGCGGGTTTGGTGGTGTAGATATTGGAAATGTGCCACAATTTTTGCGACTGCTCCGCCAGCGCGGCAACCAAATCGGGATGGCAGTGTCCCAGCGCATTGACCGCGATGCCGCCCGACAAGTCGATATATTCACGGCCTTCGGTATCCCAGACGCGGCTGCCGAGGGCGCGTTCGGGAATCATGGGGGCGAATGAAAAATTGGGGGTCAGGTAGTTTTGCATCCGATTTCCTTTGCGGTTTTAAGTCTGATGTATAGTCAATGAAAAGCGTTGCTTCGTATGGTCTCGTCCGACAGGGTATGAGACATTTCCTATCTGGATTGTCTTTGAACCGAATACAACAACGCCGTTGCAGATATAGTGGATTAACTAAATCAGGACAAGGCGACGAAGCCGCAGACAGTACAGATAGTACGGAACCGATTCACTTGGTGCTTCAGCACCTTAGAGAATCGTTCTCTTTGAGCTAAGGCGAGGCAACGCCGTACTGGTTTAAAGTTAATCCACTATATTGAGTCAATTCGTCGATTATGCGCCGATTAAGACAATGTGTCATCCGCAACCGGACCCAAATATTTAGATCATGCAACCACCATCAACAAAGGTCGTCTGAAAACACAGATTTAATCTGCCAAACGTTTTCAGACGACCTTTTTGCGTAACATTCACGCCAAGCTTTAATGGATCAGTCAAAGCAAGGACTGAGCATCGCTCTCCCTTTGTTTCAGATTGATTTCTGCCAAACACATTTCCGCAGTCGTCAAACCTGACTGTACCGCTGCTTCCAACGTAGCCGGATAGCGCGGGTGCAGGTAGTCGCCTGCCGGATAGATGCGCCGCTGGTGCAACCAAGCAAAATCGGGAGTGGCGGAATCAGGCATGCAGGCTGTGGTCGCGCGTTTTTCGGTGATGACGCGTGCGGCCTCGGGTTCGTCCAAATAAGGGCAGATGCGTTTTACATCGGCATGGACTTTCTCTGCCCATTCTTGGCTTTTGAACGCGCCGACATGGTCGGAAACGCTGATGACGGCAGCGACTTCGTTTGCCGGCAAACCGAGTGCGCCGCGATACACCAGCCATTGCGCCGTACCGTCGGCAAATCCGGTCAGCGGCGCAGGCAAATGGACGGGAACGGCATAGCGCAGATAGACGGTAGTAATTGAGTGGTATTGGAGATTTTGATAGGTCGTCTGAATATAGTCGGGAGTATCTTCAGGGAAAAAATGGACGGCATGATATGGCGCAACCGCAACAATAACGGCATCAAAAACCTCGTCATTCACAACGACGCGTCCGTCAGGAAGGTTTTTCAGACGACCTACGCGGGTTTCAAGACGGATGTCCGCACCGCATTGCTTGAGTTTTGCCACCGCAGGTTCGGCGATGATTGCGCCTAAATCGCGCTTGGGCAAAAGGTAGTCGCTGCCGGATTTATCCGCCCATACGCCGTCGGACAAAACATTGCACAACACCCGCAAACTTGCATGTTCCAAAGGCGTATTGAGCGCGCCCCACACCAGCGGCTGCCAAAACTCTGCAACCAGCCTGCGCGGGACATTGCGCTGCCGCAGCCATTGGGCAACGGCCAAATCAGCGCGCTTGCCGCGTGCGTAACGCTGCAACGCAGCCATATCGGATAACAGCCTGATTTTCAGTGAAAACGAAATATTTTTAGCACGCAATATGCCAGTCAAAATATGCAGCGGCGAAGGAAAGTTGGTACTTTGAAACTGCAAACCCTCATACATATGCCATTGCAGCGGCAAACGGCAAAAAGCGGCTTCAGGGACGGCACCGATGTGCTCCATCAGCGTCAACACACCATGATAAGCGCCGAGCAAGATATGCTGCCCATTGTCCAAAAAACTGAATCCGTCAGAGTTTCCAGCCAAAGTACGCGCCCGTCCGCCCGCCTGCCGACCGGCTTCAAACACAGTAACATCAGCACGGCGCGCCAACGACACTGCGGCGGACAAACCTGCCCAGCCTGCGCCGACAACGGCAATTTTCGGGCGAAGATGCGGAGTGTTCATGGCTTAAATCCGAATAACCAAGTTTTCAGGGCGATACGCTTTTTGCGCGGCGAAGGAATGGCAATTTTATAAGTCAAGACGTTTTGCGCGCCGTCGCGGTCGATTTCGTTCAACAGCGCGTAATAAATCGCCGCCATCACCAACCCGACTTTTTGGGATTTTTTATCTGCAGCGGGCAAGAGCGACATCGCCTCACGATAAGTCTCGCGGGCGCGTGAAACTTGAAAGCGCATCAGTTCGGCAAAATTATCCGTCGGCTTGCACTGCATAATCACGTTTGCAGGCACGTCAAACCGCTGCATTTCCTCCATCGGCAGGTAAATACGACCGCTTCTCGCATCCTCGCCGACATCGCGGATAATGTTTGTCAGTTGCAGCGCAAGCCCCATCTTATCAGCGTATTCCAGCGTTTGGTCGTCTGAAAATCCCAAAATCCGCGCAATCAGGCAACCGACTACGCCTGCGACGCGGTGGCAATACAGTTTTAACTCTTCAAAACTGCCGTAACGCGCCTGAACCAAATCCATCTGCATCCCGTCGATTAAGGCTTCCAATTCATATTTCGGCAGCTTGAAAGTTTCCTTAACCTGCCGCAAAGCCTGATTGACCGGATGCTCCGGCATCACGCCGCCGAATACCTTGTCCAAATCGCCGCGCCACCAGTTCAGCGTTGCCTGCGCCACATGCGGATCGGAACAGTCATCGACCACATCGTCCAATTCGCGGCAAAAAGCATACAAAACCGTTATCGCATCCCGCTTTTCCTGCGGCAGGAAACGGAAGCCCGATAAAAAACTGGAGCGGCTTTCTTCTGCCTTATGACGGCAATAATCAAGTCCTTGCACGGCGTGTCCTAAAAATATGGTTATGAAGGACGATTTTATCGGGATTTGGGGAATTGTGGCAATTTCAGACGACCTTTCATCCCTATATTGTTCAAATCGTCCATATTTGATTTACTTCATTTTTAAGACAAGTTAATATAGACAATCGACTCTCCTAATACCAATTATATTTTATAGTCATGAACATTACGTCTAAAACACTTATCCTAACCATCCTGCTTTCCATCTCAGGAATGCAGGCTTATGCGGCAAAACCACATTACACCCCGCGTCACAATATCTCTCAAAACAGTGAAAACCAAGCCTTCCGATTGATTCAAGAAATGGCGAAACAGGGGGACACCCGCTCTCAGCTTGACTTAGGCACTATGTACGCAAAAGGCATCGGCACGACGCAGGATTACGAGCAGGCTAAATACTGGTTTGAAAAAGCAGCGCACAACGACAACGCCGAAGCGCAATTCAATCTTGGAATCATTTATTACGAAGGTCAAGGAACAGCACAAGACTATCGCCAGGCCAAATTTTGGTGGGAAAAGGCGGCCGAACAAGGCAATGCAGAAGCAGCGTTTAATTTAGGCATCATTCACTATGCCGGTATAGGCGTTCCACAAGACTATATACAGGCAAAAACTTGGTTTCACAAAGCAGCAGACCAAGGGGAAGACAGTGCGCAATTTTACTTGGGTTTGATGTATTACTCAGGCGAAGGCGTAGGCCAAGATTATAAACTTGCCAAGTCATGGTTTGAAAAAGCCGCCAAGAAAGGCAACGCCAAAGCGCAATATAATTTAGGCATCATGTATGCAGAGGGACAAGGCGTTACCCAAAATTATCCCAAGGCAAAATATTGGTACAAAAAAGCGGCAGAACAAGGCAATGCCAACGCCCAAAACAACTTAGGCGTTTTATATGAAAACGGACAAGGGGTAACCCAAAACTTTACCCAGGCAAAATCTTGGTTTGAAAAAGCCGCCGCCCAAGGCAATACGCTCGCGCAACATGCTTTGGAATACATTGTGCAGCAAAATCAAAACTGAACCCTGGATTTTTCCAATACAGTGAACCCTATTGAATGCTTAGAGGGCAACTTTGCAAAGAAAGCTATAGTGGATTAAATTTAAATCAGGACAAGGCGACGAAGCCGCAGACAGTACAGATAGTACGGCAAGGTGAGGCAACGCCGTACTGGTTTAAATTTAATCCACTATAAAAACAATAAGGCATACGGTTATAACTGTATGCCTTATTTGCTGTTTCAATCCAATTTCAATTGCAATATTTATTGATATCGCTTTGATAATGTTTAATCAAATCATCACGATTTGCAGTGCGCGCACTTTCCGCAAACTGACGGTTTACGCGGGCAATCCGACAGTTGTCTTCTTTATTTTTGCGGTTTTCTTCTTCAACCTTCTTATTCTGCTCCTCAACCTGCTTATTCTGCGCCAAAATCTTCTCGTTCAGCTTAGCCTGCTGCTCTGACAGCGTCCCTTCTTGGGCATTTTCCGGTTTGGCAACTGCAGGCGTCACGTTACGGGTTCGAATATTCACAATATTCGAACGTTCCGGCTGCAAACGATTAGGCGTATCGGAGTAGCTGGTGCTGCCACTGCCGCTTTTCCATGTATAAACATTATTTCCGGCCATTGCTCCGGCAGCATACAAAACGCCAAGCAAAAATAAGGATAAAGATGATTTGTTCATTTTGTTTTCATCGTAAACGTGTTTTCAGACGACCCTATTTTACTTGATTTTTAAAAATATGTCATATTGATTCAAAAATATGCATCGTAATGGTGTCGTAAAAAAATAATCTCAAATTGCAAACAATCCGCTGTCAACAAATCTTAGCGGGTGTTATAATGCCGTGCATCTTGCACAAACTGAAAGACTGAGCATCATGCGTATCGTAGAAAAAGCCTATACTTTCGACGATGTTTTGTTGGTTCCTGCACATTCAACCGTGCTGCCACGAGACGTTAAACTTCAAACCAAGCTCACCCGCGAAATCACGCTCAACCTCCCCTTACTTTCCGCCGCGATGGACACCGTTACCGAAGCACGCCTCGCCATTTCCATGGCACAAGAAGGCGGTATCGGCATTATCCATAAAAACATGACGCCCGAAATGCAGGCGCGTGCCGTTTCCAAAGTAAAACGCCATGAGAGCGGCGTAGTTAAAGACCCGGTAACGGTTGCCCCGACGACGCTCATCCGCGAAGTATTGGAAATGCGCGCGCAACGCAAACGCAAAATGTCCGGCCTGCCCGTCGTTGAAAACGGCAAAGTGGTCGGCATCGTTACCAACCGCGACCTGCGTTTTGAAAACCGCCTCGACCTGCCCGTTTCCGCCATCATGACCCCGCGCGAACGCTTGGTTACCGTTCCCGAAGGCACAAGCATCGACGAAGCGCGCGAACTGATGCACGAACATAAAGTCGAGCGCGTTTTGGTCTTGAACGAAAAAGACGAGCTTAAAGGCTTGATTACCGTAAAAGATATTTTGAAAACCACCGAGTTTCCAAATGCCAACAAAGACTCCGAAGGCCGTTTGCGCGTAGGCGCGGCAGTCGGTACCGGCGGAGACACCGAAGAGCGTGTAAAAGCCTTGGTCGGAGCGGGAGTCGACGTCATCGTCGTCGATACTGCACACGGCCATAGCCAAGGCGTTATCGAGCGCGTGAAATGGGTGAAAGAAACCTATCCGCACATCCAAGTCATCGGCGGCAATATCGCAACCGCCAAAGCCGCTTTGGATTTGGTCGCAGCAGGTGCAGACGCCGTCAAAGTCGGTATCGGACCGGGTTCGATTTGCACCACCCGTATCGTTGCAGGCGTAGGCGTGCCGCAACTGACCGCCATTCACAATGTTGCCGAAGCCCTCAAAGGTACAGGCGTTCCGCTGATTGCCGACGGCGGCATCCGCTTCTCCGGCGACATCGCCAAAGCCTTGGCAGCGGGCGCATACAGCGTCATGCTCGGCGGTATGTTTGCCGGTACGGAAGAAGCACCGGGCGAAATCGAACTCTACCAAGGCCGCTCGTACAAATCCTACCGCGGTATGGGTTCTCTGGGAGCAATGAGCCAAGGCTCCGCCGACCGCTACTTCCAAGATAAAACCGACAGCACCGATAAATACGTCCCCGAAGGCATCGAAGGCCGCGTTCCCTACAAAGGTCCGATTGTGAACATCATCCACCAACTGACTGGCGGTTTGCGTTCCAGCATGGGCTATTTGGGCTGCGCCAATATCGAAGAAATGCACGAAAAAGCGGAATTTGTAGAAATCACCTCCGCCGGCATGAGCGAATCCCACGTTCACGATGTCCAGATTACCAAAGAAGCGCCGAACTATCACCGCTAAGGTAAAATGAACAAAGGTCGTCTGAAACTTTCAGACGACCTTACTTACAAAAAAATTACAAATCGTTATTCCACTTCAACTGGCTTGCCTTGCTTATCAATATAAAAGAATTCATCCTCACTATAATCTTCGTCTTTAAATATATTCTTCATATTAACAAGTGCCACACCATTTTGAAAATCATTAAAAGTACCAAATTTGAATGGTATGACCACTTTGCCAGTTTTATCTAAATAGCCGATTTTGCCGTTTAATTTTGCACCAATCAAACCCTCACTCAATGAACCCATAAATTCATATTTAAAGGGGATAACCACCTTTCCCTTTTTATCAATATAACCGTATTTATCATTTTGTGAAACCATTGCCATACCATCCTCAAAATTAGAAGCACTTGAATATCGGGCAGGAATTACCCACTTATTTTCCTTATCAATATAGCCCCATTTATCAAGAATCTGAACAGCAGCTAAACCTTCATTAAAATAAAAAGCTTCTTCATATTTTGGTGGAATAACCATCTCACCTTTTGTATTGATATAGCCATATTTATTTGTATCAGCAGTGACAACAGCAGCCAGTCCTTCACTGAATGGATCGGCTTTAACATATTGGAATGGAATGACAACTTTGCCATTTTTGTCAATAAAGCCCCATTTGCCTTTTTGTTTGACAGGAGCAATACCTTGTTCAAAATCACCAGGCAAGTCTTGAAATTTTAAAGGAATAACTTCTTTACCACTAGCATTGATATAACCGCATAAAACCTGATCTGATTTTCCTACTATTTTACAAACTGCTGCCAATCCTTCAGAAAAATCGCGAGCAGCGTAATATTTGAGTGGAACAACAACCTTCCCTTGCCGATTGACAAAACCTTTCAAAAAAGGATTCTTCTTGTTACCCGGTTTCGTAACCCTAGCCAAGCCTTCTTCATTAAGACAAAAAACCGTGCTGTAACCTTCTCTACCAGTCAATTTTGGTACTTCGCAGGTATCAGCCAGTACAATAGGCATATACACTGATGCAATGAAAGCGCCTAATAATATTTTCTTCATACATTAACCTTGTTGAAAATGATGTCTGAATTTTATAAAAAACCATATGACCTGTCCATATTCAAAAACAGTTAGCTTACTTAAGATATTTTCAGACGACCTTTCCACCTAAAACAAAGCATTTGCAGCAAGCCTCCCTGCCCTAAAATCTCAAAAACTGTTAAAATGCGAGGCTGTTTAGACGTATTTGGCTTCTTGTGCAAACCGATGTTGACGTGAAACAAACTTACAGTCGATTTCATCGCGATTCTGGTATCGCTATCGGTATAATCGCCATTGATATACTTTCAGCGACACTCATAGGTCGTCTGAAATGTAACAAAGCTACTTTTTCTTTTTCATCCTCATTTGGAGAATATTCATGAGCGCAATCGTTGATATTTTTGCCCGCGAGATTTTGGATTCACGCGGCAACCCCACCGTAGAATGCGATGTATTGCTGGAGTCCGGCGTAATGGGCCGTGCCGCCGTACCGAGCGGTGCGTCTACCGGTCAAAAAGAGGCTTTGGAACTTCGCGACGGCGACAAATCCCGCTACTCGGGCAAAGGCGTATTGAAAGCAGTTGAACACGTCAACAACCAAATTGCCCAAGCACTGATCGGTATCGATGCCAACGAACAGTCCTACATCGACAAAATCATGATCGAGCTGGACGGTACTGAAAACAAAGGCAATCTCGGGGCGAACGCTACTTTGGCGGTTTCTATGGCTGTTGCCCGTGCTGCTGCCGAAGATTCAGGCCTGCCGCTTTACCGTTACTTAGGCGGCGCCGGTCCTATGGCTCTGCCTGTTCCGATGATGAACGTTATCAACGGCGGCGAGCATGCCAATAACAGCTTGAACATTCAAGAATTTATGATTATGCCTGTCGGCGCAAAATCCTTCCGCGAAGCCCTGCGCTGCGGCGCCGAAATTTTCCACGCGCTGAAAAAACTGTGCGACGGTAAAGGCTTCCCGACTACTGTCGGCGATGAAGGCGGTTTCGCACCTAACCTGAACAGCCACAAAGAAGCCCTGCAACTGATGGTTGAAGCAACCGAAGCCGCTGGTTACAAAGCAGGCGATGATGTCTTGTTTGCCTTAGACTGCGCATCCAGCGAGTTTTACAAAGACGGCAAATACCACTTGGAAGCCGAAGGCCGTTCTTACACCAGCGCTGAATTTGCCGAATACCTTGAAGGCTTGGTTAACGAATTCCCGATTATCTCCATCGAAGACGGTATGGATGAAAACGACTGGGACGGCTGGAAACTCCTTACTGAAAAACTCGGCAGCAAAGTACAATTGGTCGGCGACGATTTGTTCGTAACCAATCCGAAAATCCTTGCCGAAGGCATCGAAAAAGGCGTGGCAAACGCATTGCTGGTCAAAGTCAACCAAATCGGTACTTTGAGCGAAACCTTGCAAGCGGTTGACTTGGCAAAACGCAGCCGTTACGCCAGCGTAATGAGCCACCGTTCGGGCGAAACCGAAGACAGCACCATTGCCGACTTGGCCGTCGCTACCAACTGTATGCAGATCAAAACCGGTTCATTGAGCCGCTCCGACCGCATGGCGAAATACAACCAACTGCTGCGCATTGAGGAAGAATTGGCAGAAGCTGCCTACTACCCCGGCAAAGCCGCATTCTATCAACTGGGCAAATAAGAAAAGGTATTGATGTATGAAGTGGGTAACTGTTGTTTTATCCATCGCGCTTGCTTACTGCCAATACAGCCTTTGGTTTGGGAAAGGCAGTATCGGGCATACGGAAGAATTGCAGGAACAACTTTCCGTGCAGGAGGAGAAAAATCAGACGCTCACTTTGCGCAACCAGTTCCTTGCTGCGGAAGTCGATGATTTGGCGAACGGTCAAGAAGCGATTTCTGAAATTGCCCGTGTGGAATTGGGTTACGTCCAAGACGGCGAAACCTATTACCGTTTTATCGAACGCAGCCGTTAATTGCCCTAATGGGAATAAAAGGTCGTCTGAAAAGCGTTATTCCTAAATTTTAGGTATCTATAGACACCTGTTCAGACGTTTCATACAAGCCGGTTTCTGTATACCACAGAAACCGGCTTCTCTAATTTCAAAACAATATCACTCCCATCATTTCCAAAACATATGCAATCATCTATCTGTTATCAATTCATACCCGATTCCGATTCAGATATCCCATTCTCAACACGACAAAGAAATCCATCCTAGACACAAATCTTTCTATTGAGAAAAATATTGTGCTTCAAATCTAAATCCGCCCCCTATTCTTTTTCTAATATGCGGTTTCCAAACGCTTTTTGCGGTACAATACCGCCCTTAAATTTTCCTTATTTCAAAGCACAAACCGCTATGTCCAAAAAAACCAAGCAAGAATTAGAGAACAACAAACTCAACAAACGCCTGCGCCACGCTGTGGGCGACGCGATTAACGATTTCAACATGATTGAGCCGGGCGACAAAATCATGGTCTGCCTCTCCGGCGGCAAAGACAGCTACGCCCTCCTAGACATCCTGCGCCAGCTCCAAGCCAGTGCGCCGATTGATTTCGAGCTGGTTGCCGTCAATCTCGACCAAAAACAGCCGGGTTTCCCCGAAGAAGTGCTACCGACCTATCTCGAAAGCATAGGCGTACCGTACAAAATCGTTGAAGAAGACACCTACTCCACCGTCAAACGCGTGTTGGACGAAGGCAAAACGACTTGTTCGCTGTGCAGCCGCCTGCGCCGCGGCATCCTCTACCGCACCGCAAAAGAATTGGGCTGCACTAAAATCGCCTTGGGACACCACCGCGACGACATCCTCGCCACCATGTTCCTGAATATGTTTTACGGCGGCAAACTCAAAGCCATGCCGCCCAAGCTGGTGAGCGACAACGGCGAACACATCGTCATCCGCCCGCTGGCGTATGTGAAAGAAAAAGATTTGATTAAATACGCCGAATTGAAGCAATTTCCGATTATCCCGTGCAACCTCTGCGGTTCGCAGCCCAACCTGCAACGCCAAGTCATCGGTGATATGCTGCGCGATTGGGACAAACGCTTCCCCGGCCGCATTGAATCGATGTTCTCCGCCCTGCAAAACGTCGTTCCTTCCCATCTTGCCGACCCCGAGCTTTTCGACTTCGTCGGTTTGGAACGCGGTCAAACCTTAAAACACGGCGGCGACTTGGCGTTTGACAGCGAAAAAATGCCCGAACGATACTCCGAAGGCAGCGAAGAAGATGAGAGTGAAATCAAAATCACCCCGTCCAAACCTGAACGTAAAGTCATCAATATTCTGGCGAACAAGCCGAAAACTTGCGGTTTATAACGGGATTTAGATTTTCAGACGACCTTTGGGATTCCCTCCCAAGGTCGTCTGAATTTTTATAGTGGATTAACTTTAAACCAGTACGGCGTTGCCTCGCCTTATCTCAAAGAGAACGATTCTCTAAGGTGCTGAAGCACCAAGTGAATTGGTTCCGTACTATCTGTACTGTCTGCTGCTTCGTCGCCTTGTCCTGATTTAAATTTAATCCACTATATTCTTCCTATTCTTGACAATTCATACAGAAACAATCCCAGCCTATTCTTGCAACAGCTTTTGCAGAGAAACTATATAAAGCACCAACCGTCATAGATCACAACAAAAGGTCGTCTGAACATTCAGTTTTCAGACGACCTTTTCGTTTTTCTCCCCCTCACTATTAATATACTATTAAATAGTATCTCTTACTCTAAATTAATATACAAAACAATAATATAAATTATTATATCTTTTCCATCATTTTAAACCCCGATACAATCGGCATCATACGACACAAGAAAAAATCTATTAATGTCAAATAGATAGCATTATTTTTTCCCAGCAACTTGTTCTCAAGGAGAGCCATTATGGCCAATACATTGCACTCTTTATCCCGCAGCGCAGCAAACAATAAATCAGACGTCCTTAAAGGAACGCCCCGCGATGACGTTTTACATGGCAGTCTCGGACATACCACATTCTACGGCGGCTTGGGCAACGATATTTATTACAGTAAGAACGCGGGCGATACCATTGTTGAATATGCAAATGAAGGCAATGATACGGTTCATACCAGTACAAACTTTGCCTTACCAAACCACGTCGAAAACCTGACACTGGAAGGCAACGGCAATACCTTCGGATTTGGCAACAACTCTAACAATATTCTGATAGGCAACAGCGGCAACAACCGCTTGAGCGGCGGTCGCGGAAGTGACAAGCTCTACGGTATGGACGGCAACGACCAACTGATAGGCGGCAATGATCGCGACTATCTTTACGGAGGTAACGGAGATGACGTTCTACAAGGCGGCGAAGATGACGACCTGCTCGATGGCGGACACGGCGATGACAAATTATACGGCGGTAGTGGCGCAGACAGCATGAGCGGCAGACACGGAAATGATAGTTACTATGTAGATAATGTAAACGATACAGTTACCGAATACAGTGGAGAAGGTACCGATACCATTTACAGCAGCGTTTCCTACACTGCCCCAGCCAATGTCGAAAAATTAACACTAACAGGCGACGGCAGCACCTTTGGATTTGGCAACGACTCTGATAACACACTGACGGGAAATAGCGGCAACAACCGCTTGAGCGGTGGTCGTGGAAGTGACTATCTCTACGGTATGGCCGGTGACGACCAGCTGATGGGCGATGATGGTATCGACCATCTTTACGGAGGTGATGGAGATGACGTTCTACAAGGAGGTGGAGAAACGGACTGGCTCTATGGTGGAAATAACAACGACCGGATCGAGGGCGGTAAAGACAATGACTGGCTCTATGGCGAATATGGTAACGACTGGCTCGAGGGCGGAGATGGCGACGACCATCTCTGGGGAGGAAATGGCGATGACACTTTAGACGGTGGCAGTGGCGTAGACGGCATGAGCGGCGAAGATGGGGATGACATTTACTATGTAGATAATGTGGCCGATATCGTTTCCGAACGGGCTGGAGAAGGTAACGATACCATTTACAGTAGCGTTTCCTACGAGATAAAACACGGCTCTGCAGTTGAAAGCTTGATACTGACAGGCAATGGCAACCTCAACGGCTTCGGTAACTTTTTCAACAACACCCTGATAGGCAACAGCGGCAACAACCTCTTGGACGGTGGTTGGGGGGCAGACAAGCTCTACGGTATGGATGGTGACGACCTTCTGATCGGTGGTGATGATAACGACTCTCTTTACGGAGGTAGCGGAGATGACATTTTATATGGTGATCGAGACCACGACGTACTTGATGGTGGAAACGGTAACGATATTTTATACGGCGGCACCGATACAGACCGCATGAGCGGTGGGGACGGAAATGATGTCTATCATGTGGACAATGTAAATGACAAAGTTATCGAGCAACCGGGAGAAGGTACCGATACCGTTTACAGTAGCGTTTCCTACACCGTCTCAGCAAATGTTGAAAACCTGACTTTGACAGGCAGCAGCAACATCAACGGTATTGGCAACCATGGTGACAATGTCCTGACAGGCAACGACGGCCATAATCATTTGAGCGGTCATAACGGCAATGATTTCCTGTACGGCATGAGCGGCAACGACACACTGTCAGGCGGCAATGGAAATGACCACCTCAACGGTGGAGATGGTAATGACAGACTATTAGGTGGCAATGGACATGATTACCTCAACGGTGGAAACGGCGATGACTATCTTGCAGGAGGAACGGGTAGTAACACCATCATCACAGGTACAGGCAGAGACACCATCGCCTTTACCCCATCAGATATACATGATGGAAGCATAGATCGTGTACTCGACTTTGACCCTAAGATGGACAAACTCGACCTATCTGCTATACGTCCGCTGTTGAGTGGCGGCAGCGAAAATTTGAGTTGGTCAGATATGCTGTTTCACCGCTCTTATACTCACTCTTACCACAACTACGACAGTTCTTATCTCATCTTCGATTCAGTGGACAAAACTCTTGCTTATCATGCAGCAGGAACATTCAGTAATATTGTATTTGCCAAATTTGAGAGCAACCAAGAACTATGGTTGGGCCCATCCAATATCATCGGCTAAAGATTTGCTAAAAAGAACAGACCATTTAAAACGAATCTGCCTTTACTGGGAAACGACGCATAAAGCATGATTCGTTACAGATAACAACAAAAGGTCGTCTGAAAATCAGTTTTCAGACGACCTTTTCGTTTTTTCACCCTCTCAACATTAAAATACTATTAAATATTATTTCATATTTTAAATTAATATATAAAACAATAATGTAAATTATTATATCTTTTCCATCATATTATTCCCCGATACAATCCGCATCATACATATAATCAAAAAATCTATTAATGTCAAATAGATATATTTATTTTTCCCCGCAACTTGTTCACAAGGAGAGCCATTATGGCCAATACATTGCACCCTTTATACCATAACATAGCAAACAATGAATCCGTCGTCATTAAAGGCACGACCCGCGATGACGTTTTATATGGCAGTCTCGGGCATACCGTATTCTACGGCGGCTTAGGCAACGATGTTTACCACAGTAAAAATGCAGGTGACACCATCGTTGAATATGAATATGAAGGCAACGATACCGTTTACGCCGATACAAACTTTACCTTACCGACACACGTCGAAAACCTGACACTGACCGGCTACGGCAACAATTACGGTTTCGGCAACAACTCAAATAACACCCTGATAGGCAACAGCGGCAACAACCGCTTAAGCGGTGGTCGTGGTAATGACACGCTACACGGCATGGACGGCAACGACCTGCTGATAGGCGGCGATGATCGTGACTATCTTTACGGAGGTAGTGGAAATGACGTGTTACAAGGAGGAGAAGGAAACGACCTGCTCGATGGTGGATACGGCAACGACACTTTAGACGGTGGCAGCGGTGCAGACAGCATGAGCGGAGGATACGGAGATGATATTTACTATGTAGATAATGTGAACGATACGGTTACTGAATGGTGGGGAGAAGGTACCGATACCATTTACAGCAGCGTTTCTTACACAGCCCCAACCAACGTCGAAAACCTGACACTTACCGGCTACGGCAACAATTACGGTTTCGGCAACAACTCCGACAATACCCTGATAGGCAACAGCGGCAACAATCGTTTGAGCGGTGGTCGTGGAAACGACACGCTGCACGGCATGGACGGCAACGACCTGCTGATGGGCGGCGATGACCGTGACTATCTTTACGGAGATAGCGGAGATGACGTGCTACAAGGAGGCGAAGGAAATGACCTGCTTGATGGTGGATACGGCAACGATACTTTAGACGGTGGCAGCGGCGCAGACAGCATGAGCGGAGGATATGGAAATGATATCTATCATGTGGACAATATAAATGATACTGTCACCGAGCGGTGGTTCGAGGGTACTGATACTATTTACAGCAGCGTTTCCTACACCGCTCCAACCAACGTCGAAAACCTGACTTTGACAGGCTACGGCAACAATTACGGTTTCGGTAACAACTCCGACAATACTCTGATAGGCAACAGTGGCAACAACCACTTAAGCGGTGGTCGTGGAAACGACACGCTACACGGTATGGACGGTAACGACCTGCTGATGGGCGGCGATGATCGCGACTATCTTTACGGAGATAACGGAGATGACGTGCTACAAGGAGGCGAAGGAAACGACCTGCTCGATGGTGGATACGGCAACGATACTTTAGACGGTGGCAGCGGTGCAGACAGCATGAGCGGAGGATATGGAAATGATATCTATCATGTGGACAATATAAATGATACTGTCACCGAGCGGTGGTTCGAGGGTACTGATACCATTTACAGCAGCGTTTCCTATACCGCTCCAACCAACGTCGAAAACCTGACTTTGACAGGCAGCAATAACATCTTCGGCATTGGCAATTATGGCGACAATACCCTGACAGGCAACAGCGGGCATAATCGCTTGAGTGGCGAAGAAGGCAATGATACCTTGTATGGCATGAGCGGTGACGACACACTGTCAGGCGGCAATGGATATGACTATCTCAACGGTGGGGACGGTGATGACTATATTGCAGGCGGTTTAGGCAGCGACACCATCGTCACAGGTGCAGGCAGAGATACCGTCGCCTTTACTGCATCAGATATTCGTGAAGGCAGTATCGATCGTTTGACTGACTTTAACTCTGATATGGACAAACTCGATCTATCTGCTATGCGTTCTCTGCTGAGTGGCAACAGCGCAAATTTGAGCTGGTCAGAGATGTTTGTTAGAAACCCTGCTTATTACGATGCTGACCGTTCTTATCTCGTGTTCGATTCATATCAACAAACTCTTGCTTATCGTGCGGCAGGTGCAAGCAGTAATACCGTATTTGCCAAATTCGATAGCGACCAAGCAGTATGGTTGAACGCTTCCAATATCATCGGCTAAAGATTCGCTAAAAAGAACTGACAGTTTGAAACGAATCTGCTTTTTAAATTCCAAAGCAAAGATTTAAAACAGACATTATTGGAAACAAATTTTCAGTTCATTCTAAGCTGATCCAATAAAAACGTCGTCTGAAAATCTAACTATAGGGTAAAGTACATTACACTATAAAAAACTGCACCTTAGTAAACCTACTAAGGTGCAGTTTAATCTATTCTAAAGCCTAAAACACCATTTCAGACGACCTTTTTAGCAGGGAATAAACTGTTTTTCTCTACTTTTTATTTGAAACAGGTTCGCAACCAGTATTACCGTTTTTACTTGTTAACTTGGCTTTGGCCGATTCTGCATCGGTACATTTGTAGGCATTGCCCAAACTGTCCATCCAGACGGAAAGTTTGTAATTCGTCCCACTTTTCGGGGTGGCGAAAAGATAATAAGCTCTGCTGTGTTTAGAGTCCTTATCTTTCATTGCGCCACTGAAATCATACTTAGCAGCAACTTCTGATGTAGCCTGATAGGTCTTAAAAAAACCCGCATCTCCCTCAATTTCATCTTTCATTTTGAGGGCTGGATTTTTAACCAGTTTGGTTTTCAAGGAATTATTGATGATAACCAATTCAGCATGCGCCTGAGATTGATAGCCGCGTTCGATGTAATGGATATAGGAAGGGTAAGCGATGGTACTGAGGATGCCGATAATAGCAATGACAATCAGCATCTCGACCAGCGTAAACCCTTGAAATTTAGTGATAGACGTATTCATGATTTTATCTATTTATTCGTTGGCCACATAGGATTGCAGCATGACTACCGTATTTTCGTTTTTTCCCCATGCTTTAGCAGTGACGCGATAAATGGTACGGTTGTCGGTAGAATTAGTGCTTAGGTATTCGATGATGTAGCGGGGAGGCTTTTTAGCCCCGCTATTTTTATCAATCGGATACTCTCTACCATTAACATTAATACATTCTGTTTCTTTCTTAGAATATGAATCAAGACATTTTGCATTCTTTCTTTTCCAAGCTTCTTCAACTTTGCTCAGATCAGCCTCACCTTTAACATCAATAATACCAGTTGGGGTAGTGTATTCTTTAATACTGAGCTGTTTGGCTCTGCAAAGCCCCTCGGAACATTGATCATTAAAAATCTGCCTGCCTTCTTCAATAGAATAAATATCGTTTTCACCTTGACGCAATGCTGCTTCCGCAAGCGTAGTAGCAAATTTATGGTCGGCATCATTAGTACTGATTCGCTGCTCAGTATTGTAGGACTGAGTTGCTGTAACAACGAGCAAGGCGATGACGATCATGATCATCAGGACGATGAATAATGCGAAGCCTTTTTGTGCAGAGGCTTTAGCAGGATGGTTTAGAGTAATCGGTCTGCGCATTTGTTTCCTCCGCGTACAGTTGCATTGATTTGATAGAGTTGAACTTTGTTTTCATCATTGCTTCCGCCTGCATTAATACTGCCGCTGTTCAACAGGAGTTCGATAGAGGCTGGAGTTTCATTACCAGACAGTGTCGTAGTATATTTAAATGTTTCATCTTTTGTCTTATCCTCCTCCTGCTTCTGAGCATTTCCGGCAGGAGTTGGAGTAGGTGCAGACGCAGATGCCGCTTCACTTTCCTCAAATGTTTCAGGACAGCCTTCGGTATAAAAGTAATGAATACTCATACTTTCAATTCCCTTAATCAGCAACTGCGGATTGCTCCACTCACCGTTTTTTGTCAATTGGAAACGGTAAAGACCTTTTTGCCCACCTGCCGTACCCACAACATAGGCATTCACCTCATGTTTCATGATGGAGATATTGCCCGCTTGGGAGCTATCTGTCTTTAAAGCCGCTTTACTATCAGTAATTTCTTCTCCTGGTTTGGTAATGTTTGTGCAGCTGCTGGCCACTACTGTTGCCGCGTCTTGTGATGCGGTATCTATGCCGTATTGGAAAATCAGCGCCTTACCGCTCTGTTCGAAGTCAGTCACATCTAAAGAATCTGTTTCTCTGACGGCAGGAAGCATTTTTCCACTACCTTTAAGTTTGAGAAAGTCTTTGGAGCCAGAGTCAGCAATAACGGCTTGAGCATCATATGCCGACATATTGAAACAGCCGAAATTTCCCGCCATACGGGCATCACGCACGATCTGGTTAGATGCGTTACGCAAATCTTGCTGAACATTTAAACGCGCTGTGGCAGCAGTGTTCAAACTACGTGCAGTGAAATAGCTGGAGCTGACTGCCAACAGGACTATCATGCTCAATGCGCTTGCCACAAGGAATTCAATCAGACTGAAGCCTTGTATGCCTGTTTTGACCGGAATGTGTGAGCGGTTTTTATTATTCATTATTTTTCCCTTACGCGTACTTGGTAGGTGTAAATGATGGAATCTTCATATGTTTTGACATCACTTGCGGCTTTACCGCCTTCCAAATCTTTAAGCCATAATACTTTGATAACGGTATCGGCACCTGCTTTTTTATCGCAATTTTCGTGAAAAGCGCCGTCATAAGTAGGCTCCTTATTCAAACTATCTTGGCATACTGAATAGTAGAACGCGGAGTCAGGAAGAGCTGCTTTCAGTTCGTCATGAAATTTACCAAGCTGTGCTTTAGCCAACTCTTCTTTTTTCATACTCTCTTCCTCTTTCAGCGGTCCTTTTTTCAATGGTTCAGTAGATGAATCACCGTACGTAGTGTAATAATCCTTATAATTTTTACACCACCCCCTACCATTCCTGCTATTGGTTGCCCCTTGTTTAGGGGTTGGGCATTCTACAAGCCTTGGATTAATCAACATCCCTTCAACCAAATTTTGGGTAAGTTGCGATACGATAGTCTGTCCTTCCGCTTCGCGTACGCTGGAAACGGTACGCAATTGGATAGCAAGCAAAGCGAGCACGCCGATTGCGAGGACAAACATAGCAACCAAGACTTCAATTAAAGTCATACCCGACTGATATGGCTTAGAGAAACTTGCCGATTTCGTTTTGGCGAATCTCGATCCGTTTGTTTTCAGACGACCTTTTGTATGTAATGTCATGTATTTCATAGGATAGCGTTTTTTAGTTTTGTGATTCAGAATTTTGAGGTTCAGAATATTGGCAGAGAGGGCGTGAATCTGATTTGGCGCAGATTTCAACACGACCGCTACTGTCAATAAGAACGATACTAGCACGAGATTTTCTAGTTTCTTCGGTCGTTGCAGCTTTATCAGTCATACTAATCTTGATATAACCATCTGAGTATGTAAAATTAGATTTTTGACTGGGTTTATTGACAGAATAGCCAAAAGTACCATTCGGCTGGAATGCGAAGAAAACAGGCTGTGAATCAGAGTCTTTGCCACCGAATTTGACATGGTCAAATTGATAGGTAACCTTATCCACACCCTTAGGGTTTAGGACGACAGCGCGCAGGAAAATATCCCATCTGTCATCTTTGTATTCAATATCGCTATTTTTATCAGCATAGGCTAGCATGCCGTTCTGTTTAAAGTCTGCATTACACTTACCATCATGAACCCCATTTTTTTTAAATTGTACGGGACAGACATAGACAGGGAGATTGAGGCGGACTGCTTCGGCTCGTGCGAAACGCAAGAGGTTTGCCACCTGCTCTGCCTGACTGGCAGCGCGGCGGGAGGCAATCCATTCGCTCATATTGGGAAGGGCGATAGTGGCCATGATGGCGGTAATAGCGATCACGACCAACAATTCGATTAAGGTAAAACCTTTTTGTTGTGCGTACATGAGTAGTAAAAACGTCTAGAGTTAAGTAATGTGTTTTGTCATCCGGCTTAGAATGTTTTTATCGCCAGTAATTATGCGGTTTGGCTCATTCTAAACGAGATTGGGATGAATTGCCTAATAAAATATGAAATTTGCTTGTTTTTTAGGCTGATTTGTCTCAATCTTCCATCAATGCGGATTCGGGTATGTAGGCTGCATTGTCAAATTTGGTAAATTGCCCCATCCAAGTGAGGAATACTTTCCCGACAGGACCGTTACGATGTTTACCGATAATACATTCTGCGAGACCTTTCATGGGCGATTCTTGATTATAGTATTCGTCTCGGTACATAAACATAATCAGGTCGGCATCCTGCTCGATGGCACCGGATTCCCGCAAGTCGGACATCATTGGGCGCTTGTCGGTACGCTGCTCTACGGTACGGCTCAACTGCGACAAGGCAATGACGGGAACTTGCAACTCCTTCGCTAAGGCTTTGAGGGAGCGCGAAATTTCGCCGAGTTCTGAGGCGCGGTTGTCCGAACGTCCTGAGCCTGCCATCAATTGCAGGTAGTCAATCACGATTAAGCCCAATTTTCCGTTGAACTGGCGCGCAAGGCGACGGGCGCGGGCGCGCAGTTCGAGTGCGGTCAAACCCGGTGTTTCATCAATATACATAGGCGCATCGGAAAGCTTGACTACTGCTTCGTTCAGACGACCCCAGTGTTCATCTTCCAATCTGCCCGTTTTCAAGACGCTCTGATCAAGCCTACCCACCGAACCCAGCATACGCATCACCAGTTGCGCGCCGCCCATCTCCATCGAAAATACGGCAACAGGCAACTTGCCCTCTACGGCAACGTGTTCCGCAATATTGATCGAAAAAGCAGTTTTACCCATAGACGGACGACCCGCCACGATAATCAAATCGCCCGGCTGGAGACCTGAGGTTTTTTTATCCAAGTCGATAAACCCTGTCGACACGCCGGTCACTTCATCAGGATTATCGCGGGAATAAAGCATGTCGATGCGCTCGACCACTTCTTTCAAAAGCGCAGGCATTTCGAGAAAACCCTGTTTGGATTTAGCCGTACTTTCCGCAATTTGGAACACCTTGTTTTCCGCTTCATCCAAAAGCTGCCCCGCATCCCTGCCTTGCGGATTGTAGGCGCTACGAGCGATTTCGGTACCGACTTCGGCAAGTTGGCGCATGATAGAACGCTCGCGCACGATTTCGGCATAGCGGCGGATATTCGCAGCGGACGGCGTGTTTTGCGCCAAGGTAATCAGATAATTGAATCCGCCCGCCGCCTCTAGTTCCTCATTGCGCTCCAAACTCTCTTGAACGGTAATTACGTCAGCAGGACGGCTTTCGTTAATCAGATTGGCGATGGCGCGGAAAATCAGGCGGTGTTCGTGTCGGTAGAAGTCTTCACCGGTAACTACATCGGCGATTCTGTCCCAAGCCGAATTCTCGAGCAAAAGTCCACCCAAAACAGATTGCTCCGCCTCCATCGAATGCGGCGGCAGCGACAACGCGCTGACTTCACGGTCTTCAGACGATGTATCGGGATAATCGTTCATGGCAGTTGCTCTTAGGCTAAAATGGGAATCCGCTATTATAGCGTAGTGGAAATCGGGTTGGCATTACCTTTGTTCTGACTTGCCTACCATCAAGAAATAGATAGGTCGTCTGAAAATTTTCAGACGACCTTTTTGCTATAATTCTCCATTTCCCCGAACCAAAAACAGGCGGCAATATGGAAGTCATCCAATACCCAAATTCCCCCTTCAAACTCCACCAGCCCTTCCCGCCCGCCGGTGACCAGCCCACCGCCATTGCCGGCTTGCTCGAAGGGCTTTCAGACGGCCTGGCCTATCAAACCCTGCTCGGCGTAACTGGTTCGGGCAAAACCTACACCATGGCGAACGTCATTGCCCAAAGCGGCCGCCCCGCCATCATCATGGCGCACAACAAAACCCTTGCCGCCCAGCTTTATGCCGAAATGCGCGAGTTTTTCCCCGAAAACGCGGTGGAATATTTCGTCTCCTACTACGACTATTACCAGCCCGAAGCCTATGTACCCAGCCGCGATTTGTTCATCGAAAAAGACAGCGCGATCAACGAACACATCGAGCAGATGCGCCTTTCCGCCACCAAAAACCTGATGACGCGCGACGACGTGATTATCGTCGCCACCGTGTCCGCCATTTACGGTATCGGCGACCCGACCGAATATCAACAAATGGTGTTGTCCGTCAAAGAAGGCGACACCATCGAGCAGCGCGACATCATCGCCACGCTCGTTTCCATGCAATACGAACGCGGCGATTTGGATTTCAAACGCGGCAGCTTCCGCGTGCGCGGCGACGTGATTGACGTGTACCCCGCCGAAAGCTCCGAAAACGCCTTGCGCATCAGCCTTTTTGACGACGAAATCGACCGCCTCGATATGTTCGACCCGCTTTCAGGCAGCCTGCACCAGCGCGTCGGCCGCTACACCGTCTTCCCGTCCAGCCACTACGTTACCCCGCGCGACACCGTATTGCGCGCCTGCGAGTCCATCAAAGAAGAACTGCGCGAACGCATCGAATTTTTCGCCCGCGAACAACGCCCCGTCGAACAACAACGCATCGAACAACGCACCCGCTTCGACCTCGAAATGCTCTACGAAATGGGCTTCTGCAAAGGCATCGAAAACTACTCCCGCCACTTCTCCGGCAAAAAAGAAGGCGAACCGCCGCCCACGCTGATGGACTACCTGCCCGACAACGCCATCATGTTCATCGACGAAAGCCACGTTACCGTTACCCAAATCGGCGGCATGTACAAAGGCGACGCATCGCGCAAGCAAAACCTCGTGGACTACGGCTTCCGCCTGCCTTCCGCCCGCGACAACCGCCCGCTCAAATTCCACGAATTTGAAAAAGTCATGCCGCAAACCGTCTTCGTTTCCGCCACCCCCGCCAAATACGAAGAAGAACACGCCGGACAAGTGGTCGAACAAGTCGTCCGCCCCACAGGGCTGGTCGATCCCCAAATCATCATCCGCCCCGTCGCCACCCAAGTCGATGACTTAATGAGCGAAATCAACGACCGCATCCAAAAAGGCGAACGCGTGCTCGTTACCACCCTCACCAAACGCATGGCGGAGCAACTCACCGACTATTACAGCGAACTCGGCATCAAAGTGCGCTACCTGCACAGCGACATCGACACCGTCGAGCGCGTTGAAATCATTAGAGATTTACGGCTCGGCCTGTTTGACGTACTCGTCGGCATCAACCTTTTGCGCGAAGGCTTGGACATCCCCGAAGTCTCCCTCGTCGCCATCCTCGACGCCGACAAAGAAGGCTTCCTGCGCTCCCACCGCAGCCTGATTCAAACCATAGGCCGCGCCGCGCGCAACGTGAACGGCGTCGCCATCCTGTACGCCGACAAAATCACCGACTCCATGAAAGCCGCCATCGACGAAACCGAACGCCGCCGCGAAAAACAAATTAAATTCAACGAAGAACACGGCATCGTGCCGCAGCAGATTAAAAAACAGGTCAAAGACATCATCGACGGCGTGTACCACGAAGAAGACAGCGGCAAAGGCCGTCTGAAAGGCAAAAACAAAGTTAAAGTCGGCGAGATTCACAACGAAGAAGACGCGATTAAAGAAATCGCCAAACTGGAAAAAGCCATGCAGCAGGCGGCTAGGGATTTGCAGTTTGAAGAAGCGGCTGTGTTGAGGGATAGGATACGGGGGATTAAGGAAGGGTTGTTGTTTGGGGCGGAGTGAGATTAAAAATGTTATCTTGAAAAAATCAATTATGACACCATTTGCTACATAAATGTTTCGGCATGCCTAAGTATTATGTGTTCAATCTAACTTAAGGAATAACAGAATGAATAAAAAAGAGACTTTCCAATTTAATTTAATGAAACAAGGGATGATTTCAGGAGGTTTAACCTCCTTAGAGCGTCTAATATTAGAGCGTGATTTTGATGAAGAGCAAGAAAATCTTCTCTATGATATGTTAGATGAATTCTCTGAAAAATCTAATTTTCATTATGGGGAATTTGAACGACGGGCAGATGAGTTATTTGGCTGGAACTATCAGGATGTCAAAGTATTGATTATCAGCCTACATGATGAAAGGAGATGGCCTGAAGTTGTTCATCAATATTTAAAATCTAACCTTCAAAGTATAGGCAATTTATCAGTTGAATATCACGGAGTTGCAAAAGACCTTAATTTGCTTTGATTTATAAGCAGGCTGAAGCCTGCATCTCCACCAACCGCGTGCGTGGCTGCGCCACACACCCTACCTGCGGGCGGCACAAACTTTAAAACCAAGGTGTAGGGTGTGTGCGGTACGCACGCACGCGTTTTTGTCATTCAAAACATTGTTTCAAATTTTCAGACGACCTCAAACGTCGTCTGAAAATCTCTTAGCGTAAAGGTTGTCTGAAAACCGTGAATCCGTTTTCAGACAACCTTTGTTTCATTTCAGCAAGCGTAGGTTGGGTCAAGACCCAACAAAACTGTTAAATTTTACGAAATGTTGGGTTTGCAACCCAACCTACATTTTGCTGTCCCTCATATCAAATATTCTTTTATTTTAGCACCTTACCAAAAATTTTCGGAATAAATATTGACTTTAACCTTAGGTAAAAGTTTATAATTTGTGCTCCTTCAGTTATCACATAGGCGAAAAACATGAAAAAACTTATGACTTTTATCACACTTAGCGCTGTTGCAGTTTCAATTTATGCCCAAGCTAATGAACAACCGCATCAAGCACACATGAATATGCCAATGTCGACAGATTCTGCAATGCAACAAGAATTAATGCAAGGTATGAATCAAATGCATCAAGACATGATGGCAGCTGCGCAATATAAAGATCCTGATGTTGCTTTTGCAGCAGGTATGTTGCCACACCATATTGGCGCAGTAAAAATGGCGGAAGTTGAATTAAAATACGGAAAAGATCCTGAGATGCGTAAGCTTGCTGAGAATATTATTAACGCACAACAAGCGGAAATTGAACAAATGCAAAAATGGCTTAAAGCACACAACAAAAAAGCAAGCCGTAGCCTGCATCCCCGCTAACCGCGTTCGTGGCTGCGCCACACACCCCACCTGAGGATGGTACAAACTTTAAAACCAAGGTGTAGGGTGTGTGTGGTACGCACGCACGCGTTTTCATCATTCAAAACATTGTTTCAAATTTTCAGACGGCCTCAAACGTCGTCTGAAAATCTCTAGCATAAAGGTCGTCTGAAAACCAATTTTGAGTTTTCAGACGACCTTTTGCTGATTTTGGGCTGTCGATACGGTTGTTTAAGCAAGCAAGCGTAGGTCGGATACTTGTATCCGACAAAACCTTTAACATTCCCATCATTGCAATCCATTGTAGCAATGCCCAAAATGTCGGATTCGAGAATCCGACCTACGCCAAGCTTATTAAGTGCAGCCTATATGGATGTGTGAAAACAATATCCATGCCATTTGAACGCTGCTGCCTGATGATGCGGATTATTTCCGGTGTTCCAAAGGAGTAACTATAATGATTGATTATCTGAATATAAATCTAGATTCGAATTTCAGAAAGATTAAAATAAAAAAAGATAAGCCTATCGTGGCTTTAATCAGTCAAAACTTCCTAAAAACAATAAACTGCAATAATTTATTTAAATCGATTAAACAATATCCTTTATTTTGGATAATTCTTATCGGAGAAGATTCTAATCTTTTAGAAGATGAATTTGATAATCTTTTGGAACTGGAATCAATCAAAAATAACAATATGTTAAATGTGGTAACAACGAATTTTCAATTTAGTGATTTAACAATAACAGATATAGAAGATATTACTTATGATTTTTTATTTTTGCCCTGTCCGAATGACAACTGCCAATATTTATCATTCTTAGATTTGAATCATGTTGCTGACAGGAAAATTTTTGATTTCATTAAAACACAGCTTAATAATAAAGTAACTTAGTAATCATAGGACGCCTTCCTCATAATACGATCGCAGAAAATTCATTGCTGGCGGTGCATTCTTTTTCACCGTCAAACCCGCCGACCCAAAATCGCGCCTGTTTCTCGGACATATCGGCTTATTTCGTGCGGCTTATATGGCTACAATTCATTTTTCAGACGACCTGAAAAGAAAGGAAGGTCGTCTGAAAACAACGTTTCAGACGACCTCAAAATCGTTATCTTCCATCACATAGAAAACTTTTTCATTCGTCAAATTTAGTATGCACTTCATGCGGATTGATACGGGCGTTTTCCTCCTGCCCTATACCGACTAATTTACGCAACCGGGTCATATAGGCATTGACATCCAAACCACGTCCGTATCGTTGCGCCTCCCAAATGGTTTCCGCCAGTGCATCCATCATGTCATGCTCGGCGCGCACCCAGTCGTTGTTATAACGTGCGCAAAGTTGCCTGTGAATCGCCCGTATGCCCGGTGGCTGATCGATGGCTGCCTGCTCTTGAAGGGAAAGATGCAGCGACATGTGCAAAAAAGGATTACTCTCCCCATCTTCCGGCAACCAGTTTTTATCTAAATAATCTTCAATATTTTCAAGATAATGGGCGTATTCGGGATGAGATTCGATGATACGGAGGGCTTTATGTTGAAGTGCATCCAGTTGCAGCGGGGTCAGGCGATGTTTCCAAACGTGTGCGAAAAATCGGCGGACATCGTGGGTGTTGACATCGTACATGATAAGAATGGGAAATCTGTTGAACCGTCTGAGGGGATATTTTAGAGATTGAGCGAAACTTGAATTTTGGCAAATAATGGATTTATAGCGAGGCAGAACCTGCTGACAAGTTCTGCCTCGCTATAAATCCATTACTGCTAAAACCCTTATTGATCCACAAACGCGCGCTCAATCAGGTAGTCGCCGCGTACACCGGTTTTCGGAGAGACAGTCAGACCGAAATCGTCCAGAACTTTGCAGGTGTCTTTCAGCATCGCAGGGCTACCGCACAGCATGGCGCGGTCGTCTTGCGGGTTGATTTTGGGCAGGCCGATGTCTTCAAACAATTTGCCGCTTACCATCAGATCGGTCAGGCGGCCGTGATGTTCGTAGTCTTCGCGGGAAACGATCGGGTAATAAATCAGTTTTTCTTTAACCAAGTCGCCGAGGTATTCGTGTTCGGGCAATTCTTTGGTGAAGCGGTCGTAGTACGCCAAATCTTTTTTGTAGCGCACGCCGTGTACGAGGATGATTTTTTCAAATTGCTCGTAAATTTCGGGGTCTTTGGTGATGCTCAAGAAAGGGGCGATGCCGGTACCGGTGCTCAACAGGTAAAGGTGTTTGCCGGGATTCAGGTCGCCGGCAACCAAGGTTCCGGTCGGTTTTTTGCTGATTAACACGTCGTCGCCGACTTTGAGGTGTTGCAGGCGGCTGGTCAGAGGGCCGTCTTGGACTTTAATGCTGAAAAATTCGAGGTGTTCTTCCCAGTTGGCGGAGGCGACGCTGTATGCGCGCATCAGCGGCTTGCCGTCCACCATCAATCCGACCATGACGAATTGGCCGTTTTCAAAACGCAACGATTCGTCGCGGGTGCAGGTAAAGGTGAAATACGCATCCGTCCAGTGGTGTACGGACAATACTTTTTGGGTATTGAATGCTGCCATTTGAGTTTCCTGTCGGTAAATCCGTCTGATCGCGCGGGTCGGGCGGATGATGGTTTAAAAGGGTTTTCAGACGACCTGTCTCGCCTGTGAATAGATAATGCCGAATTAGAGCAAACGCGCAATTTTAAACGAAAATATTTATCATCACAATGCTTGCTGTCTGGCAGAGGTCGTCTGAAACTTTTCAGACGACCTCTCGGACAACGGCTTACTGGTCTAACGTTTCGCGGATGATTTCTTTGACGGCGGCTGCATTGTTTGGCACGACTCGGACGCGCTGCGGCAATTTTTCCAAACCTTCCAGCGCGGCGGGACGTGGAATGGCGACATCGCCGACGGCTTCGTGTATGGTCGCATCGAATTTCGCTGCCAACGCGGTTTCCAAACACACAACCGTCTCCCCTTCTTCGCGCACTTCGCGGGCGACTTTTACGCCGTCGGCAGTATGCGGGTCGATGAGTTCTTTGTCTTGCTCGTAAACCTGTTTGATGGTGGCGAGGCGGTCGGCGTGGGTGGATTTGCCGGAAGTAAAGCCGTATTTGCCGCCGACTTTGTCCAAGGCAAACTGCAAATCAAAGCCCTTGCCCGCCGCGACTTCCGCCCACAGCGTATTGATTTCCTGAGGATCGCGATCCATCAGGTCGAACACGAAACGCTCGAAGTTGGACGCTTTGGAAATGTCCATAGACGGGCTGGAGGTAACATAAGTATGCTCGCTGTTGCGCGGGCGGTATGCGCCGGTTTTGAAAAACTCGTCCAACACGTCGTTTTCATTGGTCGCCACAATCAGGCGGCGGATAGGCAAGCCCATCTGTTTGGCGATGTGTCCCGCGCAAACGTTGCCGAAGTTGCCGCTCGGCACGCAGAAGCTGACCTGCTCGTCATTGCTTTGCGTCGCTTTGAAATAGCCTGCAAAGTAATAAACCACTTGCGCGACGATGCGTCCCCAGTTGATCGAATTGACCGTACCGATATGGTATTTTTCCTTGAACGCGGCATCGTTTTGCACCGCCTTTACAATGTCCTGACAGTCGTCAAACATCCCCTTCACGGCGATATTATGGATATTCTCGTCTTGCAGGCTGTACATTTGCGCCCGCTGGAACGCACTCATTTTGCCGTCGGGCGACAGCATAAATACGTTTACGCCCTTTTTACCGCGCAAGGCATATTCCGCAGCCGAACCCGTATCGCCGCTGGTCGCGCCCAAGATATTGAGTTCCCTGCCCTTTTGGTTCAACACATATTCAAACGCGTTGCCCAAAAACTGCATCGCCATATCCTTGAACGCCAGCGTCGGGCCGTTGGACAGGGCTTGGATTTTGATGCCGTCGGACAAAGTACGCACAGGCGTGATTTCCTTAGTGCCGAACGCCGCTTCCGTATAAGTACGGTTCACAATATCGCGCAAATCGTCCGCCGGAATATCCGTTACAAACAGGCTCATCACCTCAAACGCCAGCTCCGGATAGCTCAAACCGCGCCACTTGTCCAAAGTCTCGCGGCTGACCTGCGGATAATGCTCCGGCAGCATCAAACCACCGTCGGGCGCCAGCCCCATCAACAAAACCTCGCTAAACGGTTTATGCGCCGTCTCGCCGCGCGTACTGATATATTTCATGATTTCTTCTCTATAAAAACAAAAAATTGCCGATCAAAATAAGAAACCCGCCGGCGGAAATCCATCGTTCATCATCCGAATCATCCCGCAAGCCGCCCTATCCCGACCTGAATCCACTATAAACTTTCAGACGACCCCGATACACAGAGGTCGTCTGAAAAACATTATCTATACAAACGCTTGAAACAAGCATTGACGGTTTTCACCGTTACCGACGCAATCGCCCGATCACGTGAAGAAGGATTCAAAACATCCATCAACTCTTGCGCGGACACCTGATTCGGCGCCTCTTCGCTCGCACAGCCGCAGATTTTGTCTTCCCACTCGCGCTGTTTGTCCGCGCTCATCGTCAGCGCGATCAAACGCCACTCATTGCGCTTGTTCAATTCCGAACGGCACTGATGATCGACCGCCATTTTCACCACGCTTCCGCCGATACCCGTACCGCCGCCCAAACCGCCGAACGCCGAGTCAGAATCATAAGCGCAACCGCCCAACAACGCCGCCACAGAAGCAACGGCAACAATCTTTTTCATATTCATAGCCATCCCTTGCCGCAAGGTCGTCTGAAACGCCCCGCAAAGTCTTTAAACAAACGCGTATTATACCGTAAGCGGTGTGAGATGGGGGATTGGGAAGGGTGGGGTATAATTCGGGAATTTTGGTGGAGTTTTAAAAACGGAGACATATTAGAAATGGGAACATCTAAACCACATATCAAATTAAAATCAGACAATAACGCAAATGACACCCATATGGCACCTAAAGAAAATGAGCAGCCTGAAATAAATGAAAAAACAGAATCAGCTAACAGTTCATTGAAGAAAATAGAAGAAAATGCCGCAAAAAATAATGATACTGCTGAACAGGAAGAAATTAAACAAACCGATGTAGTAGCGCAAAAAAAACTATTTGAACACTTGGAAATTATCAGTAAACTATTGGGTATTTTGACTATATTAGGAACGATTACTGGTGGATTTTTTATATACAGTTATCTCGAAAAAATAGAACAATTAAGCATTTTTTCTGATGTAATAACTAATCTATCTGCTTTGATCGCCACTACTATTATTTTTGCAGTTATATTACTACTTTTTTGTTACCATTCTTTGCTTGCATTCCTTATAGGGATAAAATTTAAAACTATCAAAAAGATAGAAAAATGGTATATATCCATATTAAGTTTTATATTAATTTTCATATGGATTGACTATATTATTTTATCTAAACATATTAAGGAATCAATATTATTAATTTTAGCTATATTTTCAATTTGTGTTCTTAGCCTTGCCTCTTTCTTATTAGGTTATAACAAGTTATTTCGAAGAAATATACAGCCACTTTATTTATTGTTTTTTTATTCAATATTTGTTGGCACTTCCTCTCTAATTCTAGATAAGTTTTTTTTATTTGAATCTATTCATTTCGTTCGTTTTGCTGAAACCCCTAAAAATTCTTCATGGTACTTACTGCATAATAACTTCCAGAAAGATAATGGCTTTCAAGAAACTAATGGAATTAATAAATCAGACTTGAAAGAATTGAAACGCCATTTCTACAAAAGTAACCTATGTACAAAAAAAGAGCTAAAAGAACATACTCTACAGTACTATTCAACTTTGGCTTCACGTGAAAACGCCCTATACGGCTACATGGCTTGGAATTTGGGCGATACCAAGGTCTTTTGTCCAAGCTATGTAAATAACAAATTTAGCAATATAAATAATCAAATTACGGACAACTGCATCGTCATCAGTGGAAAAGCTCTACAAATCATGCCGGAGGGTTATATCTCTACCGAATCTATCCAACAACCAAAACATGATGCGAAAGAGTAGAAAATCGAGATTACCTGCTGCAATTGTAATCATGATTCGTCAAAGAATGAGGATAATCATCCTGATATAGGATACACCGACAAAAAAATCTGCCAGTAATCTATGGCAAACCCATGCCGTCATTCCCGAGCAGGCGGGAATCCATCTTTGAGGATAAGTAAAGCCATAAAAATCAATCAACTGAAATTTATAAGTGGATTCCCGCCTGCGCGGGAATGACGGCTGTGATGTATCCTGTCTTTATTGTTCCCTTTACCATCCGTCCGTTTTCAGACGACCTGCTATAATCCACGTCGTCTGAAAACCCTCTTTCACGGAAACCGCCATGTCCGACCTCTTCACCCGCCAACCCGATGCGCCGCTTGCCGAACGTCTGCGCCCGCATACGCTTGATGATGTTATCGGGCAGCAGCATTTAATCGGCGAAGGCAAGCCGCTGCGTGTGGCGGTGGAAGGCGGGAAGCCGCATTCTATGTTGTTGTGGGGGCCGCCGGGCGTGGGCAAGACGACGTTGGCGCGGATTTTGGCTCAGAGTTTCAATGCCCAGTTTCTGCCTGTTTCCGCCGTGTTTTCCGGCGTGAAGGACATACGCGAGGCAATCGATAAGGCTGAAATCGCTTTGCAGCAGGGACGCGCGACGATTTTGTTTGTCGATGAAGTCCACCGCTTCAACAAGGCGCAGCAGGACGCGTTTTTGCCCCATGTCGAAAGCGGTTTGCTGACCTTTATCGGTGCGACTACGGAAAACCCGTCGTTCGAAGTCAATCCTGCGCTATTGAGCCGCGCGCAGGTGTATGTTTTGCAATCCTTGTCTTCAGACGACCTCAAAAAGCTGATTGCCAAAGTGTTGGCTTTGCCCGAATACCGGGATTTCACGATTGAAGCCGATGCGCAGGAGCTGCTCGTCAATACCGCCGACGGCGATGCGCGCAGATTGTTGAATCTGTTGGAACAACTTTTACGCGCCGCCGACACACGTCGTCTGAAAACCTTAACCGCCGAATTTCTCACCGACAGCTTGGGCGCGCAAATCCGCCGTTTCGACAAAGGCGGCGAGAGTTTCTACAACCAAATCTCCGCCCTGCACAAATCCGTGCGCGGCTCGCATCCGAATGCCGCGCTGTATTGGTTTTGCCGTATGCTCGACGGCGGCACCG
>CAUSOO010000002.1:0-76581 GCA_963533245.1 uncultured Neisseria sp. | reverse complement strand
GCATGAACCTCTACGGCAACGATATGGACGACGACACCAGCCCGCTCGAAGCAGGTATGGGCTGGACGGTTGATTTGAAAGACGAAAATCGCGATTTCGTCGGCAAAGCCGCCTTGCTGGCATTGAAAGAAAAAGGCGTTGCCGTCAAACAAGTCGGTTTGCTGCTCGACAAAGGCGGCATCCTGCGCGCGCATATGGAAGTGTTGACCGACAAAGGCAAAGGCGAAACCACCAGCGGCGTATTCTCGCCCAGCCTGAAGCAATCCATCGCCATCGCCCGCGTACCGAAAGATTTTGACGGCGATACCGCCAAAGTGCTGATGCGCGGCAAGGAAGTGGACGTGCGCGTATTGAAGCTGCCGTTTGTACGCAACGGACAGAAACAGTTTGATTGATGCGGTTTCAGACGACCTTTGTTAAAGTAAAGGTCGTCTGAAAACAAACGTAGAACAGCCTGTCGATCATATCCGAAGGCTTCACTCTTTAAGCCAAAAAACCAATGGAGAATCAAACCATGAGCAACAACATCCCAGCCGAACTGAAATACGTTGCCAGCCACGAATGGCTGCGCCTTGAAGAAGACGGTACGATTACCGTCGGCATTACCCACCACGCGCAAGAGTTGTTGGGCGACATCGTGTTCGTCGAGCTGCCCGAAGTCGGCGCAAACCTTGCCGCCGAAGAACAAGCCGGTGTGGTTGAGTCTGTGAAAGCCGCGTCCGACGTGTACGCGCCGATTGCGGGCGAAGTCGTCGCCGTCAACGAAGATTTGCCCAGCGCGCCGGAAACTGCCAACAGCGACCCTTACGGCGCAGGCTGGTTCTTCAAAATCAAACCTGCCAATCCTGCCGACTACGACGGCCTGCTGACCGCCGAACAATACGCGGGCGAAGTGGATTGATTTTAAAATGGCGCGGCAGGCATATTGCTGCGCTCTGATTTTGAAAGGTCGTCTGAAACCCCGTTTTAGGTTTTCAGACGACCTTTGTTTCGCTTGACCGATAAAACATGAATTACTGCGAATTTATTGCCGCCCTCCCAAACGATACGGACAATCCGAACAAACATTACCATGATAAGCAATACGGTTTTCCGATTTCAGACGACAATGAGTTGTTCGGACGGCTGGTGTTGGAAATCAATCAGGCGGGTTTGAGCTGGACGTTGATGCTGAAGAAGCAGCAGGCGTTTCGGGCTGCATTTAAAGATTTCGACATCGACGCTGTCGCCGCATTCGACGAAGCCGACATCGAACGCCTGCTTGCCGACGCAGGCATCGTCCGCAACCGCCTGAAAATCAATGCCGCTATTTACAACGCCCGACAAATCAAAAGATTGCAGCAGAAATACGGCTCGTTCAAACACTGGCTCGATGCGAACCATCCGCTCGATAAAGCCGGGTGGGTGAAGCTGTTTAAAAAACATTTCAAATTTGTCGGCGGCGAAATTGTCGGCGAATTTTTAATGAGCACCGGCTACCTGCCCGGCGCGCATATTGAAAGCTGTCCGGTTTATCAAGAAGTTTTAGAATGCCGCCCGAAATGGGCAGAGGTAGTCTGAAAACGGGTTTGGGGCAACTTGCTTTGCCGGTTTTAGAAATAACTGTTTTCAGACGACCTTGGGGCAGATTTTGTCCTTTGAAATTCAGGTTTTCCCTATTTTCTATGTCATAATCTTTTTAATAACCCCATAAGATAAATCATCAAACATAAAGAAAACAAAAAATGAACCTGTTCAAACCATCCGTTTTAACACTCTTGATGCTGTCCACTCTTCTGACTGCATGTTCCACCATGCCAGACAAAAAACTGCCGCCTGTTGAAGAAATCCTGAAGCGCCCTCAGGCAGCGAACCCGCAGGTGGCGGTTGTTCCGATGCCTGACGGGCGTAAGGGCGGCGTGTTGCCGGTGTTGTCCGTCATTAATGAAAAAGGCAGGGTTGATGGCGCAGTGTGCCGTGATAAGTCGGCAGGAACGGCATTGTGCAAAGCTGCATTGGCGCAGAATCGTCCGAAACGATATAAACCTGCTCAAACTTGCTCTGATCAAGCCGATGCAAATGGCGAGGTGCAGAGCGTGTGTCAAAACGTTCCGTCTTATGCGGAACATATTTACTTGCTCTATGGGGAAAACGATAACTATAGAGGCGGGATGTACCGTCAGATGACCACCATACCCTATCCTCCGGTGGCGGAGGAAAATGGGGAAGAAGGTAGTGTTATATTGGGGGCCGTAGTTTCGCCTGAGGGCAAATTGGACAGCGTCAAGGTGGTGAAACGTTCGGGTTCCAACAGGTTGGATAATGCAGCAAGGAAAGGTGTAATGAGAAATATTTTTCTGCCTAGCGTAGAAAATGGAAAACCTGTTTGGTCACAGTTTAACATTCCAGTCAGCTTCTGGCTTGTAGATTAAGATGTACAAAATTAACGCGGCAGCTTCCGTAATACTTTAAAAAATCAGAAACAAAATATGCTTACACGAAGAACATTCCTTGCTTACACAAGCGTTCTACTGCTTGCAGCTTGCGGCGGTAAATCCGACAAGAAGCAGACAAAAATTGCCGCAGGCAGTACCGTACTGGCTTTGGGCGATTCGCTTACCTACGGCTACGGCGCAAATCCTGACGAATCCTATCCTGCGCAACTGCAAAAGCTGACCGGTTGGGACATCATCAATGGCGGCATTTCCGGCGATACCTCCGCACAAGCCCTGTCGCGCCTGCCCGCGCTGTTGCAACGCCAACCCAAGCTTGTGATTATCGGCATAGGCGGCAATGACTTCTTGCGTAAATTTCCCGAAGCCGAAACCCGTAACAATATCGCCAAAATCATCGAAAGCGTGCAGAAGGAAAACATCCCCGCCGTCTTGGTGGGCGTACCGCACCTGAGTGTCGGCGCATTGTTCGGTCATTTGAGCGATCATCCGCTTTATCAGGAGCTTGCCGAACAATACAAAATTCCCTTGTTCGGCGGCGCATGGTCTGAGATTTTGAGTGATGAAAAGCTGAAATCCGACCAAATACACGCCAACGCGGCGGGGTATAAGGCATTTGCGGAGAAGTTGGAGAAGTTTTTGCGGGAAGAGGGGTTTTTGTAGGAGTAAACAGGGATTTTACCCAGGATTGTTGTTTTCAGACGACCTTTTAAAAAGAAAAGGGATATGAATCTTGTGGCGCGGGGGATAATTGTTTAGAGTAAATGCCATTTGCACAGTTTACGAAGAAAGATTATGGAACATTCACCAGAAGAAGATTTCACCCCTTATCGGGCTTATACGCGCACCAATTTGATATGGGGGTGCCACTGTTTATCGTTGCTTTTTGGCTGATTTTGTTTCTTTCCCCTATTCCGAGAACAGATATTTCTAACTTACTGGGAGGGGTATTTTTATTTTTAATATTTACTTTTCCACTTTCTTTATTGGTTGTGGGACTGGTCTTGCTGACCTCTTGTATTCCCGGCTATTTTGTCGGTTATACTGCCGAGAAGTTGAATTTGAAATGCAATAGGAAAGATAAGATAAAGGCGGCGGGTTTGACGGCATTTTATTATTGGATTTTCTCCTCTTTCATCCTCGTTCAGATGATTTCGCAGGACTTTTCTTTTTCGGCATTCGGGCTGTTCAGCCTGTATGTGGCCATTGCTGGTGCATTGTCTTCTGTCATACCGTCATATATACTGCCTAAATGCTAAAAAAGAGGTTGTAAGACGCTGATGAAATGGTTGAATGTTTTAGGTATTTGGTTGATGGCTATTCCTGAGTTTGTGGCAATTCTTTATGTTGTCGCTTATATTAATGATTTTCTGAGCAGTAATAGCGGAAATTGCGGAGTCGGCTGCCTCGGGGATTTGGTTGTTTTCTTTGAGATTGCCTTTTTTGGCAGTATTTTAATCAGCTTGATTTGGACAGTGATTTTCCTGAGAAAGTATGATAAACGCGATGAGAACGCTGATTGAAGCTTTTCAGACGGCCTTCCTAATGCACGTCGTCTGAAAAACTAAATACCGCTCTTTTTCTACGTTCGTTTCTTACGCGCAAAAAAAATACCGGCAAAAGCCGGTATTTTTAAAATTTGGCGCGGCGGACGGGGCTCGAACCCGCGACCCCCGGCGTGACAGGCCGGTACTCTAACCAACTGAGCTACCACCGCGCATCATTGTTTTGCAACAATGAAAGGAAACCTGGTGGGTGATGACGGAGTCGAACCGCCGACATTCTGCTTGTAAGGCAGACGCTCTACCAACTGAGCTAATCACCCTAAAATAAAAAATACCGACGATGTCAGTATTTTTGAAATTTGGCGCGGCGGACGGGGCTCGAACCCGCGACCCCCGGCGTGACAGGCCGGTACTCTAACCAACTGAGCTACCACCGCGCATCATTGTTTTGCAACAATGAAAGGAAACCTGGTGGGTGATGACGGAGTCGAACCGCCGACATTCTGCTTGTAAGGCAGACGCTCTACCAACTGAGCTAATCACCCTTGTCGCTGCATTTGCGAAGACGCTATTAAATCAAAAAAGCATCCGCCGCGCAAGCTTTATTTTTCAGTGTATTAGGTATTTCCTTGCAAACTCCAGTTTTCAAAAGAAATAATTTCCTCCTGTCTGCCTGCGACGACCAAAATATCATTCGGTTGCAGCTGCAAATCTAAGTCAGGATTTTCTATTCTGCTTGTGCTGCGGCGGATAAATAGAAGTTTGATGCCGGCGTTATCCAAAGGCAAATCACGGATGGTCTTGCCGATGGCGTAGGCTTCGCCGGTCAGAGGGAAGGCGTGGCGGCATATGGATTTGCCTTCTTCACCGAATCCGTTTTCATCATCGCTGCCGACAAACAAGCCTTCCAGAGAGGCGTAGCGGCTGTGTCGGATGTTGGTAATGGTTTGATAAACATGGCTGTATGTCGCGCCATTGCCTAACATGGCGTAGCTTGCCAGCACCAAGCTGGTTTCTTTGGTATCGGATACTGCCTCTTCTGCGCCCATATCTGTGAAGATTTTGACGTAATCGTCATTGGTTGCCCGAACATACACGGGCATACTCGGATGCAGTGACATGATATTGTCGAGAACATGCTGGGTTTCGTGCATATTGTTCAGGGTAATGACCACCATTTTGGCGCGTTCCAAACCTGCGGCTTCCAAGACTTCCCGCCGCTTGGCATCGCCGAACGAAACCGGCTCACCCGCATTGCGTGCCACCTGAACCCTGCCGATATCAAGGTCGAGGGCGAAGTAGGGGATGTTTTCCTGAGCCAAGACGCGTCCGACGGTCTGACCGCCGCGTCCGAAACCGATAATCAGGACGTGGTCGGATTTGCTCATGGTTTCTACCAACATGCTGTGCAAATCCAATGCCTTCATATCCCAGCTTGATTTGACAAAACGGCTGACGATGGCATCGCTGCTGCCCAAGATGAATGGGGCGATAATCATGGACAACAGAATCGCTGCCGTAGCCGCCTGCTCCAGTTCGGGCGAAACCATATTCATTTTGCTGGAGATGTTTAACATCACAAAACCGAATTCGCCGCCTTGTGCCAAATAGAGGGCTGTTTTCAAGCTGTCTGCAATCGGATGCTTCATATGCAAAGCGATGAAAAAGACGACCAATGCTTTCAATACCAGCAGGATTGCCAGCAAAATCAGAATCTGCTGCCAGCCGCCGATTAAAGCCTGGATATCCAGTTTCATGCCGACCGTGATAAAGAAGAAGCCGAGCAGGATGTCGCGGAACGGACGGATGTCGTCTTCCACTTGGAAACGGTATTCCGTTTCCGAAAGCAGCATACCGGCGACGAATGCGCCCAATGCCATCGACAAGCCTTCCAGTTCGGTCAGATAAGCTACGCCCAAGGTTACCAGCAGGACGTTGATCATGAACAATTCAGACGACTTGCGTTTGGCAACCAGTCTGAACCAGCGCGACATCACCTTGCTGCCGACGACGAATAATACGCCCAGCGTGACCAGCATTTTCAATCCGGCAAGACCGAGCGCCGCTCCCAAGCTGCCTTCATCGCCCTTTCCTGACAACGCGGGAATCAGGATCATCAGCGGTACGACGGCAATATCCTGCATCAACAAGACGCCCATCGCCATTTGACCGTGCGGCTGTCCCAATTCGGTTTTTTCGGACAGGATGCGGCTGACGATTGCCGTGGACGACATGGTCATCGCCCCGGCTGCGGCAAACGCCCAATTAAAGCTGACGCCCATCAACATCAAAATGCCGATAATCGACAACATGGTCACAATGACCTGCAAACCGCCCAACCCAAACACCAAGCGGCGCATGGCTTTGAGCTTGGGTAGGGAGAATTCGAGACCGATACTGAACATCAGGAATACGATACCGATTTCGCCCAGATAATCAGTCGCATGGCCTTGCGGAATCAGCTTCAACATACCCGGACCGGCGATAAAGCCGACCAAAAGATAACCGAGCATGGAAGGGATATTGAATTTACGGCAATAAATCACCGTAATGACGGAAACGAGTAGGACGATAACGATGGGTGCGAGGGAAAAAGTTTCGTGCATAGAGCGGGCGGCCTTTTATTTGGAAAACAAGTTATATTTTTGATAGGCCGTCTGAAAACACGCAGAGAGTGGTATCAACGGGTTATCTAAACGGATAGTCAAAATTATATCAAAAAATCTGTAAAGTAATGCTTTATATAGCCAAAAAAATGCTGTTCGAAATATCGGCAGTGGGGTTTGGGTATCTGGTGGCGGGGCGATTGCTTCAGAGTGAATGAGTTTTAAATCAGGGGTGTATCGGCAACATGCAATAATAAGATAAGTTATTGTAAAGTTTTATCGGTTAAAAGGGTCGTCTGAAAACTTGATTTCAGACGACCCTTTTAGTGCTTAATGCGGTTTAAAACAAGCAAGATATGTTGCTTTACGAGTACATTCCGACGACTACTCTTTCTCCAGCGCATATATTACCGCCCTATGCGTCTCACCCGTCGGCTTGGAAAAGAAGTGTTCTTCAGTGTGATGAGGATAAAATCCGCATTTTTCCAGCACGCGTTGCGAAGGGGTATTTTCCTGATAAGCCACAGCCCAAAGCCGCACCAGAGACAATTCCTCAAAAGCATAGGCAACCACCGATTGCACCGCTTCGGTTGCATAACCCTTTCCCCAAAAATCCTCGCCCAGCCAATAACCTATTTCCGCTTCACGGTCGCTCATCGGCAGATTGCTGTCGTTTTGAAAAAGTAGGCCGATGCTGCCTATCGCTTGATTATCTTCCAAGCAAATGGCAAAACTATGCGGCTTGCGGAGGACGTGTTCAATAATTTCGCGGCTTTCCTCCACGCTGGTATGAGGAGGCCAGCCGCACATCGCTCCGATTTTAGGGTTGCGGGCTTGTTCATACACCGCTTCGGCATCAGTCAGCGTCCAAGGGCGGAGGATTAGGCGGGTTGTTTTTCGTGTTTCCATGCTAAAAATACCTAATATTGTTTGGAAATTTTTTGAAACGCTGCTTTCAGACGACCTTTGCAATGTGCAGGCTGCTTTCTGGTTTTGAATGTGCGAAAAGCAGCCTGCACTTTGGTTTACAACCCCAACTCCCCCCAAATCTCATCAATTTTAGCCGTAACCGCAGGGTCTTTCTTGATCACCCGTCCCCATTCGCGGTCGGTTTCTCCCGGCCATTTGTTGGTTGCGTCCAAGCCCATTTTGCCGCCGAGTCCGCTGACGGGGCTGGCGAAGTCGAGGTAGTCGATGGGCGTGTTTTCCACCAAAACGGTGTCGCGTACGGGGTCCATGCGCGTGGTTACTGCCCAGATGACTTCTTTCCAGTCGCGCACGTTCACATCGTCATCAACCACGATGATGAATTTGGTGTACATAAACTGGCGCAGGAACGACCAGCAGCCCATCATCACGCGCTTGGCGTGTCCGGCGTACTGTTTTTTCATGCTGACCACCGCCATGCGGTAGGAGCAGCCTTCGGGCGGCAGGTAAAAATCGGTGATTTCGGGGAACTGCTTTTGCAAGAGCGGTACGAACACTTCGTTCAACGCCACGCCCAAAACGGCGGGTTCATCGGGCGGTTTACCCGTGTAGGTGGAGTGGTAAATCGGGTTTTCGCGCATGGTGATGCGTTCGACCGTGAACACGGGGAAATGGTCCTGCTCGTTGTAATAGCCCGTGTGGTCGCCGTATGGGCCTTCCAACGCGGTTTCGTTCGGATGGATGACGCCTTCCAGCACGATTTCGGCACGGGCGGGCACTTGCAAATCGTTGCCGATACATTTCACCAGTTCCGTCCGCGAACCGCGCAGCAGTCCGGCAAACTGGTATTCGCTCAAAGTATCGGGAACGGGCGTTACCGCGCCCAAAATGGTGGCAGGGTCGCAGCCGAGCACGACGGCGACGGGATACGGCGTATCGGGATTGAGTTTGCGGAATTCCTGATAATCCAGCGCGCCGCCGCGATGCGACAGCCAGCGCATAATCAGCTTGTTTTTGCCGATTAATTGTTGGCGGTAAATGCCGAGATTTTGGCGTTTTTTGTGCGGCCCGCGCGTGACGGTCAAGCCCCACGTTACCAGCGGCGCAACGTCTTCCGGCCAGCAATGTTGAATCGGCAGTTGATACAAATCAACGTCTTCACCTTCCCACACGATTTCCTGACACGGCGCATTTTTCACCACATTCGGCGCCATGCTCCAAATGTCTTTCAGCAGCGGCAGTTTGGAAAACGCGTCTTTGATGCCTTTGGGCGGTTCGGGTTCTTTCAAATACGCCAGCGTCTGCCCGATTTCGCGCAGCTTGGACACGCTGTCCGCGCCCATGCCCATCGCCACGCGTTCGGGTGTGCCGAACAGGTTCGCCAACACGGGATAATCGTAGCGCGTACCGTCGGGCTTAATCGGGTGTTCAAACAGCAACGCCGGCCCTTCGGCGCGCAGCACGCGGTCGGCGATTTCGGTCATTTCCAAATGCGGGGAAATGGGATGCGCGACGCGTTTGAGTTTACCCTGCTGCTCGAGCATGGCGATGAAGTCGCGTAGGTCTTTGTATTTCATGTTGATCCTTATTTGAGGTCGTCTGAAAACCGGACTTTGGATTTCAGACGACCTGAATCATAGATTGCAATATAGCTTCGGGGCATTCGCTGTTTTCGGCAAAAAAACAATATTCACTATATGGATTGTGAATACTGAACTTCCAGCCCTTGTAACCGAAATCTATCCACGTTTCGCCTGTTATTTCATTAGAAACGAAGGCGGTAGGGGTCCGCCTAAGCGGCAGACAATTTGCCGCAGCAGGCTCGACGGCGGGCAGGTTTGCGGCAGTTGCAGGAACAGGCGGGAGCCGTCGGACATGGTTTCGTTCAATAGAGGGCGGTTTGCCATTCGGTCCTTAATAGTCTGCACCGAATGCCGCCTCTATCCTTGCCTGCGCTTCGGCATATTCTATGCCGTGATAAAAGTCGTGTACCAGCGGATGTTCGCTGCCTTGATGCATTTGCAGCAGGGGACGTCGGTTGTCGGACTGGGTAACGACATTGCAGTGCAGGCCGAAGGTGTCGGATTCGTAAGGGGGCAGCCGGTTGCATATCCTGCCGAAATAAACGATGTTTTCCGGATTGTCGTGAAAGTCGCTTTGATAGTCGTTAAAACTCTTTTCACTGACGGATACCCACACACCGTATTCCAGCGTTTCCTCATGCCCGATAATCGGAATAAGCAGCACCGCGCGGATAAAGCGGTCGGTTTGGTCGGGATAGCGGATGATACAGAAATCAGAATCACATTCCGCTTGATAAGCAATGCGTTCTTCTTCACTGAGTTGATTATAGGGATCGGGAGTGGCAAAGCAGAGCGCCGGCATGTCTTCATGTTTTTCGCCGCAGGAAGTGCAAGTGTACATGATGGATTCCTTTTGAGTTTTAGGTGGGACCGGTTTTCAGACGACCTTTTATAGTGGATTAACTTTAAACCAGTACGGCGTTGCCTCGCCTTGTCGTACTATCTGTACTGTCTGCGGCTTCGTCGCCTTGTCCTGATTTAAATTTAATCCACTATATAACTGGTTTGAAGTTCGGGTCGTCTGAAAAACAGGGTGCAGCCTATATTGCACTAGTGGTTTTTTCGGCTGTGGTTTTCAATGCCTTCTGCCACGGTGGCTAAAAAATCCAGATATTTCGGGTCTTCGTCCAGCCACGCTTCGTCGTCCAAACCCATGTAGGCGCGCATCAACTCGTCAGCGGCGCGTTCCATATTGCCCAATTCAAACTGCGCCTGTCCTAAACGCAAATGCAAAAACGGGTTGCCGATTGCGTCCGGGCAATACATGGCGTGGCTTAAATGCTCGTGCGCGGCGGCAAAATTGCCGCTTAAGAAATCCGCATCGCCGATGGCTGCCAGAATCCATGTTGCCGCTTCCCAGTCGGTTTTCGGTTCGGGCAACAAATCCCACGCCTGCCAATAAAGGTCGAGTGCTTCGGCGTATTGCCCGTCTTCCGCCAATGTGTCGCCTTGTTCGCAAAGCCGGCAAATGGTGTCGTAGGCTTGGTCGTTTAATTCGCTCATGGTTTATGTCCAATCGTAAGTAAATAGAACAAGTCTGCTGATCGGCTCGTACAGCATGACAATATTGTCTGCGCCATGGGAATAGGAATAACCGCAAGCTGAGGCGATATGGTAAAAACGATTGCCATTGTGGGTAATGGTGACGTTCCCGTCTTCGTCTTGCGTCATTTTGTAAGCAGACGGGATGTCGTCTGAGGTTGACCAGTTGCTGCTTTCAATGCGTTCTCCACCTAAGCTGTTCAGAAATAATCCGTCATACTCGCTGTAATAGGGCTCTCCACCGTAATACCCGGTTTTTTCCTGAAATGCTTTTTTATGTTCGGCATAGTTTTTCAGGTTTTCGGCAAAATCTTTTTCCAAATACGGATCGGTCAGCAAATGTTTGTTGGCCGGACTGCGGAGAAAATAACGCTCGTCACCCAAAAATTCGTAACGGTTGTCTTCGTTCAAGCGGAATGAAAGCCAGTTAATTCCGATAAATTCATTATGGGCGAACTGCGTCAGCTCGCCGATTAAGCCGTCGCCCGGTTCCTGCGGATTGATCAAATGCAGCGTTATGCCTTTCCATTCGGGATTGATTTCCACTAAGTCGATACTGATACAAGGCAGAAAATGTTCTTTCAACCATGGCTGTTTTTCGGAAAATACAGTTTCAGCTTCGGGAAATGCATGTAGGTTTTCATTTAGTTCGTTAATAATTTCGCGATAATTCATGTTGTAGTCTTTATTGATGAGCGTTGGTTTATGTTGATGATGGATAAAGTTTAAATCCGAAGTCCGGGTCGTCTGAAAAACGGATTTTGGATTTCAGACGACCTGAATCATAGACGGTTTATATGCAGCTGCCCAAGGCTTTCAGTTCTTTTTTAACCACTTGCTTTTGCTCGTTGGTTTGGATGGTCAAAGATAAGAAAAAAGCATCGCAAGGGCTGAATTTGGACCAATGTTTTTTTACGGGGAAATGGCCTTCGGGCAGGTTGGAACTGTAATAATGGTCAGGTTCTTGAAACGCCAGTTTTAATCCGTATTTGTTTTGCCAGTCGCGCAGTTGCGCTTCAGTTGCGCCGATTGGAAGGCTGTCCAGCCGCTGCTGCCACATTTGTTGGCTGCGTTCCAATCCTTGGCGGTCGTAATCAATACTAGAACCGCAAGCGGTAAGTGAAAGGCCGGTGATGAGCAATAATAGGGATGAGGTAAGGCGTACCATTTATGAATGTCCTTAGATGATGGTTTGAAACGATTGGCTTTCAGACGACCTTTTTGCTTTTCAAACCAACGGCGTCAAATATCCAATTCCGCCGTATCGCCTTCTCGTTCCATCCATGCGCGGCGGGCGGCGGCTTCGCCTTTGCCCATCAGTTTGACAAAGATATTGTGTGTTTCGTTATCCGCGCCTTCGGGGATTTGCACCTGCAACAGGCGGCGGGTGTCAGGGTGCATGGTGGTGTCTTTGAGTTGTTCGGGGTTCATCTCGCCCAAGCCTTTGAAACGGCTGATGGAATAGGCGGTTTCTTTGACGCCTTCTTTTTGCAGCCGCTCCAAAATGCTGTCGAGTTCGTTTTGGTCGAGGGCGTAGAATTTGCGGGCGGGTTTGCTTTTGCCTTGTGCGTTGACATCGACGCGGAACAGCGGCGGCTGGGCGACGTAGATGTGTCCGTCGGCGACCAGTTTCGGGAAGTGGCGGTAGAACAGAGTCAACAGCAAGACTTGAATATGCGAGCCGTCCACGTCGGCATCGGACAGGATGGCGATTTTGCCGTAGCGCAGGCCGCTTAAATCGGGATTGTCGTTGATGCCGTGCGGATCAACGCCGATGGCGACGGAAATGTCGTGGATTTCGGCGTTGCCGAAGAGCTGGTCGGGGTGGACTTCGAAGCTGTTGAGCACTTTGCCGCGCAGGGGCAGGATGGCTTGGGTGGCTTTGTCGCGGGCGAGTTTGGCGGAGCCGCCGGCGGAGTCGCCTTCAACGAGGAAGAGTTCGTTTTCGCGGATGTCTTCGCTTTCGCAGTCGGTCAGTTTGCCAGGCAGGACGGCGACGCCGCTGCCTTTTTTCTTTTCGATTTTTTTAACCGAACGCATCCGCGCCTGTGCCTGACGGATGGCGAGTTCGGCGATTTTTTTGCCGAAGTCCACGTTTTGGTTCAGCCACAATTCCAAAGGGTCGCCCGATACGGCGGCAACGAGTTTCAACGCGTCGCGGTTGGTCAGTTTGTCTTTGGTCTGACCTTGGAACTGCGGGTCGAGGACGCGGGCGGAGAGGACGAAGGCGGTTTTGCTGAACACGTCGTCACTTTGTACTTTCACGCCGCGCGGCAAGAGGTTGTGCAGATTGATGAAGTTGTTGACGGCGTTGAACACGGCTTGTTTCAAGCCTGCTTCGTGCGTGCCGCCCAGCGGGGTGGGGATGAGGTTGACGTAGCTTTCGTTGGCGCACGAGCCTTCTTCCAACCAGGTCAGGGCAAACGCGGCGCCTTCGCCGATGCTGAAATCGCCGTTGTGGTCGTCTGAAATATAGTTTTCGCAAGAGAACAGCGGTACGGCTTCCTGCGCGTCGGCAATCAGGTCGGTCAGATAGCTTTTCAGGCCGTCAGGGTAGTGCCAGGTTTGGGTGTGCGCTTCGTCTTCGCCTTTGACCGGGCGGGTCAGGGAAACGCGCACGCCCGGCAGCAGCACGGCTTTTGCGCGCAGCAGGCGTTCGAGTTCGGGAATGCTGTAATTCGGGCTTTCAAAATATTTGCCGTCCGGCCAGACGCGCACTTCGGTGCCGCTGTCTTTGACGGCGCATTTGCCCACTTCTGCCAACGGTTCGACCACGTCGCCGCCGGCAAACACGATGCGGTGGATTTTGCCTTCGCGTTTGACGGTTACTTCGAGACGGGTGGAGAGGGCGTTGGTGACGGATACGCCCACGCCGTGCAGGCCGCCTGAAAAGGCATACGCGCTGCCGCCGTCTTTTTTGTTGAACTTGCCGCCCGTGTGCAGACGGGTAAACACAAGTTCGACCACGGGCACGCCTTCGACAGGGTGCAGCCCGACGGGAATGCCGCGTCCGTTGTCGTGTACGGAAAGCGAACCGTCGTCGTGGATGCGCACGTCGATTTCAGTGGCGAAACCGCCCAACGCCTCGTCCGCCGCGTTGTCGATGACTTCTTGGCAGATGTGGGTCGGGCTGTCGGTGCGTGTGTACATGCCGGGACGTTCTTTGACCGGCTCCAAGCCTTTGAGGACGGTGATGCTGGATTCGCTGTATTGGTTGTTTTTAGTCATAGGGGAAGAGGTCGTCTGAAAGGAAGAACAACGCTTTCAGACGACCTGAAAGCGTTGCGTTTCGTTGTTTTATCGGTTGTCAAAAGGCAGGCGCGCGGTAAAGTCTTCGTAGCTTTCCATACCGCGCAGGAAGCGGGAGGAGAGTTCTTTCAATGCCCCCAAGTAAACGTCGCGTTTGAAATCAATCACTTCGTCAACGGGAGCCCAATATTGGTGCCAACGCCAGCCGTCAAATTCGGGATGGTGGCAGGCGCGCAGATTGATGTCGCTGTCGCGCCCGACCAGCCGCAAAAGATACCAAATCTGCTTCTGCCCGCGATACGAACCGCGCCATTCGCGGCGTACCCAGTGGCTCGGCACGTCGTAACGCAGCCAGTCGCGCGTGCGGCCGACGATTTTGATGTGTTGCGGCAACAGCCCGACTTCTTCGTACAGCTCGCGGTACATGGCGGTTTCGGGGCTTTCGCCCGGCTTGATGCCGCCTTGCGGGAACTGCCACGAATGTTCGCGCACACGTTTGCCCCAAAAGACTTCGTTGCGGTTGTTGATTAAGATGATACCGACATTGGGGCGATAGCCTTCTCTGTCTAACACGGTGTCGCCCTTCGTTAAATTCAATCGTGCGATTTTCCCATAAATCGGGCGGGTTTGACAAATCGGAGGTCGTCTGAAAACTTGTTATGCCTGTTTTCAGACGACCTTTTTGGGGTTTGTGGGTAATGATAGGGAAACAGGGTGCGTGGTTTGACGAGATGCTTTTGAAGAACGGAATTTGTGGGTGAGATTTGGGCTATGGATTTTTATAGTGGATTAACTTTAAATCAGGACAAGGCGACGAAGCCGCAGACAGTACAGATAGTACGGAACCGATTCACTTGGTGCTTCAGCACCTTAGAGAATCGTTCTCTTTGAGCTAAGGCGAGGCAACGCCGTACTGGTTTAAAGTTAATCCACTATATTTTGGGTTGTCTGCGATTTAAAATGGAATTTACATCGATGCGGGAAAGAGGGCAGGCGGATGCTTTTTGCCGATTGCTGTTTGGAACAATGCCTGCTGCAAACGCAAAGGTCGTCTGAAAACCTGTTTCCCGGTTTCCAGACGACCTTTTTTAAAGCAGATTACTCTTCGCTTTGCGCTTCTTCTTTTTCAACTGCAACGGATTCGTCGCTCAAAGTGCCTTTGGTGGACGGGGTTTGTCCTGCCATGCGCGGGTCGTATTCTGCCGCCATGCGCAGGGCGCGGCCGAAGGCTTTGAATACGGTTTCGGCTTGGTGGTGTGCGTTGCGGCCGCTGAGGTTGTCAATGTGCAGGGTCATCATGCTGTGGTTGACGACGCCGTGGAAGAATTCTTCGAACAGGTCAACGTCAAAACGTCCGATGAGGGCGCGGGTGAAGTCGATGTTGTACACGAGTCCGGGGCGACCGGAGAGGTCGATGACAACGCGGCTCAAGGCTTCGTCGAGCGGAACGTAGGCATGACCGTAGCGGCGGATGCCTGCTTTGCTGCCCAAGGCTTGTTTCAGGGCTTGTCCGAGTACGATGCCGATGTCTTCGACGGTGTGGTGGTCGTCGATGTGCAAATCGCCTTTGCAGGTGATATCGAGGTCGATCATGCCGTGGCGGGCGACTTGGGCAAGCATATGCTCAAGGAAGGGGACGCCGGTGTCGAAACGATATTGTCCGGTGCCGTCGAGGTTGAGGCTGAGGGTGATTTGGGTTTCGCTGGTGTTGCGGGTAATGCTGACTGCGCGGCCTTCTGCGGGCATATGGAATGCCGGTGCGGCTGCTGCGGCTGCTTGGGCGGCACGCTCTTGGCGGGCGGCTTCGGCGGCTGCGGCTTTTTCTCTGTCTTTGCTGTGGTCGCGGTTTAACCAGCCTTTGCGTTTGTGCATACCGGCTTCGAGTTTGGCGGCAAGGCTGGGGCGAATGCCGCGCGCTTTTTCGTCTTCTGCCTGCTCTTCAAGGCGGCGTTTCAGTTGGGACAGGGATGCCGCGTTGTCGTAACCACATTTGCGGGCAAGTTTGGTCAATGAGCCTGCTTCTTCGACAAGCTGCAGGAAATTGGCAAGGTGGAGTTGAGTGATGGTCATAGGTTTACTCTCTGTGAGGTTTTAAAAAATCAGGCATAAAGCTTGCGGATAATGTCCAGTACGGCATCGTTTTGCTCGGGACTGCCGATGGTAATGCGGACGCACTGCGCCAAAAGCGGATGCGTGCCGTGGAGTTTCTTAATCAGGATGCGGTTTTCTTTAAGCGTGTTAAACAATGCGTCTGCATCGGGAACGCGCACGGTAATGAAATTCGCTTCGCTGGGGAAGGCTTTCAGACGACCCATGGCGGACAATTCGCTGAAAACGCGTTCGCGTTCGGCTTTTAAAATATCGATGGTCGTCTGAATCGCGTCGTGGTGTTGCAGGGCGAATTTGGAGGTCGCCAAGCTTAATTGGTTCATATTGTAGGGCGGCAGGATTTTTGCCAGCTCGCCCATTACGGCGGGGCTTCCTGCCGCATAGCCGATGCGCAGTCCGGCAAAACCGATTTTGCTGATGGTGCGCATCACGACCAGATTTTCGATGCTGCCCGCCTGCGGCAGAAAACTGTCACGGCTGAATGCGCCGTATGCTTCATCGACAACGACGATGCCGCGCGCCGCGCGGATAATGGCTTCCACTTCTTCGCGGCGGAAGCATACGCCTGTCGGATTGTTCGGATAGGCGATGAAAATCAACGCGGGCTGATGTTTGTCGATGGCGGATAAAACGGCGGGCAAATCAAGCGTGAAATCTTCATTGAGCGGCACGCCGACATAATTCATGCCGTACAGCTCGGCATTGTGCCGATACATCACGAAACTCGGTTCAACCGCGAGCATGGTTGCGCCGGATTTGGCAACGAGCAGGGTCATGAATTGGATTAACTCGTCCGAGCCGTTTCCTAAAGCGATGGCGGCAGATTCAGGAATGTTGAAGGCTTTTCTTAAAGTTTCCTGAAGCCCGCTGGCGGCGGGATTGGGGTAAAGATGAATCGGCGCTTGGGCAATCAGCCGCAGCCATTCGTTTGACAGCTCGGGAAAACGGGCAAACGGATGATACGGACTTTCCATCGCATCCAGCTTGATGAAGCCTTCGGGCAAGTCGGCAATTCGGTAGGCGGACATGGATTTGATGTCGTCGCGGATGAAGTCGGAGGCGGTTTTCATAGTTTTCTTCTCAATTTCTGAATAATGGTTATTTCGTCACAATATAGCACAAAATCAGAGTGTTGACAGTAATTTAATTAATAAATGGGGTATTTATATTATTTTTATAATGAAGGCTTGATATAAATATTGAATTCAAAGATATTTTTTGAATATTCTTGGGCTGCTTTGTCTGTTTTTATTGATAAGCAAACTTAAATAGGGAGATTGGGAAGTATTAGATTGCGATGTGGGTGGGTTTTTAATATTTTCATTTGTTTTGAAGAGGCTAGGGCATGATTGGATAATGTGCAGCATCTGTTTCTTTTACGTTTGTCGGCGCGGGGGATGGATTGGGGATAAAGAATAAAGGAGGCGGATTGGAAACGGCTTGATGGCGGAATCCCAATATATTGAATATGGAATTGATATTTTGATTTTAATGGGATTTTTAGCTTATCGGCTTGATGGGGAATTAAATATAAACCGGCATGGCTTTATGTTGTACAAACCTGAAAAAAGCGATTGTTTAGTGTGAAAACATCTAAACAATCGCTTTCATGTTATAGGTACTCTTTTCAGGTTTCTGATTGAAATTGAATCCGTGATGAGCCATTCGACGAAAAGTTTTCTTGTTTGAATACGCGTAGAAAGCCTATTGGGCAGTAAAGGTCGTCTGAAAAGTCTGTCCGCCTATGGTGATGTCGGCGATGTAGTCGCGTCTGCCTTCGACGCAGACGGGCAGGTGGATTTGGCGCGCTTGCCAAGTGCGCGGGGATTGTTGTTGGAGCATATAGCGGTTGAAGCCCATGTCCATGTCTTTCATGCTGAAGCTGATGCTGACTTGCTGTGTTTCGGCCGGGGTGTTTTCGACGGTGATGTCGAAGGCGGAGCGGTGGCTGATGGGGGTGGAGCGGACGTGCGAGCCGTCGGGCAGGGTGCAGCCTTTGATGAGGTTGCACTCGGCGGCGCGGGCTTGGGGCTGTTGTTTTTGCCACCAGTCCAGCAGCAGGAGTTTGGCGGCGGCGAAGAGGATGAGGAGGACGCCTGCGAGGAGGAGTTTGCGGTTTTTGTCCATTTCAGACGACCTCGGTGTCGTTGTCGGTCAGGACGGCGTGTGCGCCTGTCGAGAGCCAGCGGTCGCGGTAGCTTGAAACCAGTGTTTCGGGCGCGGCGACAACCAGCGGAACGGATACGCCTTGTTCTAATATTTCAAGCACTTGTCGTGCGTTTGCGTCGTCGTTGACTTGCCAAACGACGACGTCGGCATCGGGTACGCGCTGCCATTGTTCGCGGGTGTGTATCGATACCCAAACGCTTTGGGCTTGGGGCAGCTTGCCGAGTTTGCGCAGTTCGGTTTCTGAGATGAGGATGTTGGCGTGGTACGGTTCGGCTAGGGAGTAGGGCGCGACGCGGTATTCGCCGGTGCTGTTTTGTCCGTATAAACCGGTTTTCAGACGACCTTGAAGCCGGCGTGGGACGGAGAGGGCGCGCAGCAGCGGACCGTTGGCAGGCAGCATGGGGGCGACGTTGAAATCGCCCGCTTTTTGCCACGACCATGCCTGTCCTTCGCGGGATTGGGGTTCGCCCGTCCATTGGTCGGGGTTTACCCATAGGAATTTCAAGCAGACGCGGGCGTGTTCGTAGGAATGGATTTTGGTCAGCCAAGGCGTGGCGGCAAGGATGCGGATGCCGAGTTCTTCTTCAAACTCGCGTTGCAGGGCTTGGAAGTCGGTTTCGCCCGCTTCGACTTTGCCGCCGGCAAACTCCCAATATCCGGCATAGGGTTTGCCTTCGGGACGGGAACTGAGCAGGTAGTCGCCGTCTTGGTTGAGCAGGATGCCGGCAACGACGCGGATAAGGGGGCGGGTGTCTTGGGTCATGGGAATGGGGAGAAGGGTCGTCTGAAAATTCGGAAAGGTCGGATTCGGGAATCCTACCTGCCAATGGGTACAGTCTTATTTTTCGGCAACGACAAATGCCAATACGGTGTCTTCTTCGTCGCTCATGCTGAGGCTGACGCGGCTGATGCCTTGTTCTTCCAGCCATTTGGACAGGGCAGGGGCGTAGAAGAATTCGGGTTTGCCCAGTGCGTCATGCCCGACACCGATGTTGCGGAAGGAAACCGCGCCGCGTATGCCCGTGCCGACGGCTTTGGCGAAGGCTTCTTTGGCGGCGAAGCGTTTGGCAAGGTAGTTGACGGGTTTGCCCGCCTGCGGAAATTCGAGCAGCTCTTCGGGGGTGAGGATGCGCTCGGCAAACGCCTGTCCGAATTTTTTGCTCAGGCGGATGATGCGTTTGAGGGAAACGATGTCTGTGCCTATGCCGTAAATCATGCGGTGGTCTCCTTGTTGAGAGAAGGTCGTCTGAAAAGGTGGTGTCGCCTATCAAGGCAGCATTCTTGCCCTGAACATGGTTTCCTTCATCTGGCGGACGGCTTCGGGCAGGCCGAGGAAGAGGGCTTGGGCAATCAGCGAATGCCCGATGTTCAGCTCGCGGATGGCGAGGATTTGGGCGATGGGGGTAACGTTGTGTATGGTCAGGCCGTGTCCGGCGTTGACGACCAAGCCCAAATCGCTGGCAAAATGCGCGCCGTTTTGCAGACGCTCGAATTGCTTGATTTGTTCGGCGTGGCTGTGTGCATCGGCGTATGCGCCGGTGTGCAGCTCGATAACGGGTGCGCCGACATCATGGGCGGCTTGGATTTGCTCGTTGTCGGCATCGATAAAGAGCGAAACGCGGATGCCTGCGTCGGTCAGGATTTTGGTGAACTCGGCGATTTTTTCCTGTTGCGCCAATACGTCCAAACCGCCTTCGGTCGTGATTTCCTGACGTTTTTCAGGCACGATGCACACGTCTTCCGGCATGACTTTGAGCGCGTTTTCCAGCATTTCTTCGGTCAGTGCCATTTCAAGGTTCAGGCGCGTGCGGATGGCGTTTTTAACGGCGAACACATCCGCGTCTTTGATGTGGCGGCGGTCTTCGCGCAGGTGCATGGTAATCAAATCCGCACCGTGCGTTTCCGCGACCAATGCCGCTTCCACGGGGCTGGGATAGGTCGTACCGCGGGCGTTGCGGACGGTGGCGATGTGGTCGATGTTTACACCTAAGAGCATGATGTGTCCTTTCTTTGGATTTTCAGACGACCTGCCGATGGAAAAGGTCGTCTGAAAAAGTTAAACGCCGAAACTGAATTGCTGGAGTTGTTGCAAAACCTGTCTGGATTTAATGCCTTCGGGCAGGAGGTTGTCAATCAGCAGGCGCGTGATTTTTAGCGACTGCCCGAGGCTTTCGGGGTGGGTGAAATCGCCTTCGCGCAGCTGGATCAAAATGTCGCCGCCGACTGCCACACCATGATTGCGTGGATTGAAGCGTTCGGCTTCTTCGATGGGAACGACCGCGTTTTCAGGCGTCAGCCAGTAGGTTTCTTCGGCACGGATTGCTTCGCCGTTGCCATCGTGGAACAAATCGGGCGCGAATCCCAAACGGCTGAGTAAAGTCCATTCAAAGCGTCTCAACGCAGCGGTATGGCTGTTTTCGCCGCATACCGCCCGCATCACCGCTTCCAGCGCGTCGTAAAGCTCGGGTATCGGGTCTTCGCGGGTTGTCAGCTTGAGCATCAGTTCGTTGATATATAAGCCGCTGAACAAAGCTCTACCTTGCGGCTGCGGCCAGCCGCCTATCCACTCTGCGCGGTGCAGTGTTTTCAATTCTTGCGAGCCGTACCACGATGCACTGACTGGCACAAACGGAACCAACACGCCGCGCAACTCGCTCTGCCGCTTGCGCGCACTTCTCGCCAGCAAAGCCACGCGCCCGTAACGGCGGCTGAACACTTCCACCCACAAACTGCTCTCGCGCCAAGGGGCGGAAGCAAGCAGGAAGACGGGTTCGTGGTTGATGCGCTGGTTGGTCATGGGCAGTTGGTCGGGAGTGTGGAAGGGGCGGATTATGGTGTGGTGCATTTTACCAAAGCGGGTAGGAGGTCGTCTGAAAATATTTTTGTTGTTTAGAATGCTTTGAATATCAAGAGGGAAAGGGTAAGGCAAAATCAATCGATGGGTCTGGTCGATTTGTATAGTGGATTAACTTTAAACCGGTACGGCGTTGCCTAGCCTTAGCTCAAAGAGAACGATTCTCTAAGGTGCTGAAGCACCAAGTGAATCGGTCCCGTACTATCTGTACTGTCTGCGGCTTCGTTGCCTTGTCCTGATTTAAATTTAATCCACTATATCTTTTAGGATGGCGAACGGCTGCAAAAAAACGCACCTTGTTTAAAGGTGCGTTTTTGATGGGATATCAATAGCGTTCTTGAACAAATCAGAATTTGGCGCCTGATTGGTTGGCCATGTAGTCGACCGCTGCTTTGACTTCATCGTCGCTCAGACCGGCGTTGCCGCCTTTTGCAGGCATGGCGTTGAAGCCTTCGAGAGCGTGTTTGTGCAGGGTTTCTTTACCTTGTTTGATGCGTGAAGCCCATTCGTCTTTTTTACCTATGCCGGGAATGCCGGGGACTGCGCCGCCGTGACATGCCTGACAGGTTGCTTCGAAAACTTTTTTACCGTCTGCGCCGGAAGCTGCAGGAGCGGCTGCGCCTTTGTCTTCGGCTTTAGGTGCATCGGCTGCGGGGGCAGAGCCGGCAGCGGCCGGTGCGGAGGCGGCTGCATTGCCTGAAGCAGCTTGATCGGCAGGTGCTGCGGCATCCGGATCAGGGAAGGTACCGCCGCTCTTGTTCGCCATGTAAGTGATGACGCGTTTGAGTTCTTGGTCGGTCAAATCGGCTGCGCCGCCTTTTGCAGGCATGGCGTTAAAGCCGTTCAGAGCGTGTTGGAAAAGGGTGTCGAAGCCTTGTGCGATACGGGGAGCCCATTCGCCGTTGTTTTCGATTTTTGGCGCGTTGGGGACGGATTTGTCTGCGCCGTGACACTGGATACAGATTTTGTTGAAAATCTGATCGCCTTTGCGTTCGCCTACCGGAATGCCGTCTCCCAAGGTAAGCTGTCCTACGGGCTGGATGCGGGTTTGGGTAGCAGTTTCGGAAGATTGGGCAACGTCTGCATACGAGCCGCTGCCCGCCAATTTGATGAGGAAGTAAATGACTGCAATGGCAATAACGATACCGCTCACAAGGGTAAACAATGCAGAGCCTTGGGCTTTGGAGTCGCGGAGTTGTTTCATTTGGTAGGCCTCGCCGTTAGGTTAGGTTGTGCTTTGAGTTATAGTTTGGTGTGTTAAACGCAGTTAACAATATTTTGCTGGATTATACTGAATTCACAAGGGCTTTCCAATCGCTCTTGTGGAAAATATACGCAAAGGCGACGGTTTTTTGCTGCCTGTTAAGGGGCGGGTTGTGTATATTGTTGATTATTTTATGAGATTTTTCTTCAAATTTGTCTTGTTTGCGCCATCCTGCATAATAGGCTTTGCCAACAGGCGGGATTTGCGTTAATCTTACGCCTTCCCTGCACCCATAGCTCAGTTGGAAGAGTGTCAGTTTCCGAAGCTGGAGGTCACAGGTTCGATCCCTGTTGGGTGCGCCAATTATAGAGAGGCCGTCTGAAAGATGAAAATTTTTCGGGCGGCCTTTTGACTTACTTCAAATAAAACTACATCAGGTTTCAGACGACCTTTTACTTTTTGCGCTTTATTTCAACACTTCGGCAAACGCCTCGGCAACATAGGCGATATTCGAAGCATTCAGCCCGGCGACGCACATCCTGCCCGAATCCAGCAGGTAAACGGCAAATTCGTCGCGCAACCTGCGGACTTGTTCCACGCGCAATCCTGTGTAGCTGAACATGCCGCGCTGTTTGATGAAATAAGTGAAATCGCGGTCGGGGATTTGGACGGTCAAAACGTCGTAAAGTTTCTGCCGCATGGCGCGAATGCGGTCGCGCATGACATAAACTTCGTTTTGCCACAAGGCGTAAAGTTCGGGATTGTTCATCACATCGGCGGCGATATAGGCGCCGTGTGCGGGCGGGCTGGAGTAGATGCGGCGGACGGTGAATTTGAGCTGTCCGAACACCAATTCCGCTTCTTCTTTATTCGGGCAAACCACGCTCAGGCCGCCGACGCGCTCGCCGTAGAGCGACAGGTTTTTCGAGAATGAATTACTGACGAACAACGGCAAATCCATTTCCACCGCTTTGCGGATGGCGTAGGCATCGCTGTCCAAATCGCCGCCGAAGCCTTGGTAGGCGATGTCCATAAACGGAATCAGTTTGCGCGTTTTGATGATTTGCAACACTTCGTCCCATTGCTGTTCGGACATATCCACGCCGGTCGGGTTGTGGCAGCAGGGGTGTAGGATTAAGACGCTGTGTTCGGGCAGGGTGTTGAAAAACGCGGTCATCTCGTCGAATTTCACGCCGACAGTGGCGGGGTCGTAATAAGGATAAGTGCCGACCTCGAAACCTGCGCCTTCAAAAATACCGCGGTGGTTGTCCCAAGTCGGGTCGCTGACATAGGCGCGCGCTTCAGGGAACCATCGGTGCAGGAAATCCGCCCCGACTTTGAGCGCGCCTGAGCCGCCCAAGGTTTGTACGGTAACGATGCGTCCTTGCGCGAGCGCGGGGTTGTCTTTGCCGAACAATAAATGCTGCACCGCGCTGCGGTAAATGTTCAAACCTTCCATCGGCAGGTAGGGCGACGGCGCAGGCGTGGCAGCGCGGGCGGTTTCGGCACGGTTCACGGATTCCAACACGGGCATTTTGCCTTCGTCGTCGAAATAAATGCCTATGCTCAAATTGACTTTTTCAGGGCGCGGGTCGTTTTTGAAGGTTTCGACCAAACTCAAAATCGGGTCGCCAGGGTAGTATTCGATGTGGCGGTACATGATGCTTCCTTTGTCAGACGGATGGTGGCGGAAAACCTGATTTTGGCATTAAACGGCAGGATTTGTAAAACGGGGTCGTCTGAAAGCTGCATAATGTTTTCAGACGATCTATAATTTCGTCTTCATTATTTTACGGAACAACATCATGACCACGCGCATCTGGCAGGCAGGCAGGTTTGAAATCGGTTTGGACAAGCCGAAAATCATGGGTATCGTCAACCTGACGCCCGATTCTCTTTCCGACGGCGGCGTATATTCGCAAAATGCCCAAACAGCCTTGGCGCACGCCGAACGGCTTTTAAAAGAAGGCGCAGACATTCTCGACATCGGCGGCGAATCGACGCGGCCGGGGGCGGATTATGTTTCGCCTGAAGAAGAATGGGCGCGGGTTGCGCCTGTATTGGCGGAAGTGGCGGGGTGGGGCGTTCCCGTCAGTTTGGACACGCGCCGCACGGTGATTATGGAAAAAGCGTTGGCACTCAGCGGCGTCGATATTATTAATGACGTGGCGGCGTTGACCGACGAGGGCGCGGTCGAATTGCTGGCGCGTCAGGCGGACACAGGTATTTGCCTGATGCACATGCAGGGTTTGCCCAAAAACATGCAGATTAATCCGAAATATCAGGATGTTGTCAGTGAGGTAGCGCAGTATTTGAAAGAACGGGCAGCGGAATGTATCGCGGCAGGTATCGCGCCGCAACGAATTGCGCTTGATCCGGGTTTCGGTTTCGGTAAAAACCTGCAACACAATATCGCGCTGATGCGGCATTTGCCCGAATTGATGACGGAAACGGGTTTCCCGCTGCTGATTGGCGTGTCGCGCAAAAGCATGATAGGCGAGCTGACCGGCGAGGCAAATGCGGCGGCGCGCGTACACGGCAGCGTGGCGGCGGCGTTGGCTTCCGTAGCGCGCGGCGCGCAAATCGTGCGGGTGCATGATGTGAAGGCGACGGCGGATGCGTTGAAGGTGTGGGACGCTTTAGGGCCTGCCGGCGTCCGATAGTTTTCGTTTTGGAAGCAAAAAACCACTTGGAAAATAAAATTTCGGCAGCCCCTGAAGTGGTGATAAAGAGGTCGTCTGAAAACGAGTTGGACGGTTTCAGACGACCTGTTTGTTTAATCCGGTTAACTTGTTCCGTATTTTGATAAAATAAGAAACTATACCGCTCAGGCGCAATCTAATGACGCTAAACATAAATCCCAATAGTTTTGCATAAAACCCCTTATACTGCCCGTTATGACATTTACGGGTAACCCCATTCTAAAAACATCCTCACGGAGCAAACTCATGGCAAAAAAATATTTCGGCACGGACGGCGTGCGCGGCGAAGTCGGTCAATTTCCGATTACTCCCGATTTCGTATTGAAACTCGGTTATGCGGCGGGGCAGGTATTGGTGCAGCATGACGGCGGGCAGAAGCCGACCGTCCTGATCGGCAAAGACACGCGTATTTCCGGCTATATGCTCGAAGCCGCGCTGGTGGCGGGTTTTACCGCCGCGGGTGTCAACGTCATCCAAACCGGCCCGCTGCCTACGCCGGGCGTGGCTTATCTGACCCGCGCGCTGCGTTTGTCCGCCGGCGTGATGATTTCCGCATCGCACAACGTCTATTCCGACAACGGCATCAAATTCTTTGCCGAAGGCGGCGTAAAACTGAGCGATGAAATCGAGTTGGAAATCGAAGCCAAAATCGATGAAGAAATGAAAACCCAGCCGTCCGCCCGTCTCGGACGCGCCCGCCGCATCAACGGCGCGGACGACCGTTACATCGAATTCTGCAAATCCACCTTCCCCAGCCATTTGGATTTGCGCGGCCTGAAATTGGTGGTCGATACCGCGCATGGCGCAGGCTATGACGTTGCGCCCAAAGTATTCCACGAACTCGGCGCGCAAGTCGTCAGCATCGGCGACGAACCCAACGGCTACAACATCAACGAAAAATGCGGCGCAACCCATCCCAAAGCCTTGCAGGCTGCCGTATTGCAAAACGAAGCCGACTACGGCATCGCGTTGGACGGCGACGGCGACCGCCTGATGATGGTCGACCGCAACGGCAAAGTGTACGACGGCGACAGCCTGATTTACGTCATTGCCAAAGCCCGCGCCCGCGAAGGCATCAACATCGGCGGCGTGGTCGGTACGGTCATGACCAATATGGCGATGGAAATTGCCCTGAAAGAGCAGGGCGTCGATTTCTGCCGAGCCAAAGTCGGCGACCGCTATGTGTTGGAACAACTGAACCAACGCGGCTGGCTCATCGGCGGCGAAGCCAGCGGCCATATTTTGTGTATGGACAAACACAACACCGGCGACGGTATCATCTCCGCGCTGCAAGTTTTGGCGGCGCTGCAAATCCTGAACCAAGACCTTGCCACCGTTTGCGCCGACTGGCAGCCGTATCCGCAAACCATGATCAACGTGCGCATCCAAAAAGGCCAGAAATGGCAGGAAGCCTCGAAAGACGTATTGGCTGAAGTGGAAAAAGAACTCGAAGGCAAAGGCCGCGTCGTGTTGCGCGCATCGGGTACCGAGCCAGTCGTGCGCGTCATGGTCGAAGCGCGTCAGGCGGACTGGGCGAAAAAAGGTGCGGAACGCATCGCAGCAGCCATCACCGGCAAGCAGTAATGCTGTCAGACAATAAATCGGGTTTTTAACAAACCTTGAAACTGCCGTCATTTCCGTGCAAGCGGGAACGGCGGTACAGTGGATTAATTTTAAATCAGAGCAAGGCGGGTGAACGCCATGCCGGTTTAAGGTTAATCCACTGTGTTTTTTAGGATTCAAGGTCGTCTGAAACACATCAACCAATATTGTTCACGCCTATTTTCATAACCTGCCTTGTTATTTCTTTCAGACGACCCTATCTTTGGTAAAATACAACATTCAGTTCAAATGAATTTCCCCTCCACATTACAACCGACGGATACGCCATGTTTGCCTTTTTAGAAGCCCTTTTTTCCCATTACGGCTATGCAGCTGTGTTTTTCGTTTTGGTCATTTGCGGCTTTGGCGTGCCGATTCCCGAAGATTTGACGCTGGTGACAGGCGGCGTGATTTCCGGCTTGGGGTACACCAATTCGCATTGGATGGTTGTCGTCGGTATGCTCGGCGTGTTGGCGGGCGACGGATTTATGTTTGTCGCCGGACGCGTGTGGGGGCAGAAAATTCTCAAGTTCAAACCCATTGCCCGCGTGATGACGCCAAAGCGTTACGCGCAGGTGCAGGAGAAATTCGACAAATACGGCAACTGGGTATTGTTCGTCGCCCGCTTCCTGCCCGGTTTGCGTACCGCCGTGTTCGTAACCGCGGGCATCAGCCGCAAAGTTTCCTATACCCGTTTCATCCTGATGGACGGGCTTGCCGCGTTGATTTCCGTACCGGTGTGGATTTATTTGGGCGAATACGGCGCGAACAACATTGATTGGCTGATGGCAAAAATGCACAGCCTGCAATCCGGCATCTTTACTGTTTTGGGTATATTGGCAGTGGTGTTGGCTTGGTTTTGGTGGAAAAAACGCCAGCGCCTCCAGTTCTACCGTACCAAATTGAGCGAAAAGCGGGCGCAGCGCAAAGCCGCCAAGGCAGCCAAAAAAGCCGCGCAAAGCGAACAATAAAATCAAGTCCCCTGACAAGGTTGACAATATTCAATAGTTTCCGTGTCTTTTTATCCCCAAAGCGGTATCTTCTGCGTTGGCAATCCTCACCAAGCGTCCAAGCTTGTTGCGGCTTTAGCCTTGAGTCTCCCGCTTCGTGAATAAAAATCCACTTGGAAAATCAAATATCGGCAGCCTCGGGGTGCTTTTTCATTTCAAGGTCGTCTGAAAACCGTCTACGCCGCCAAATTGCCAGCCTGTCCGAAATATAGTTAAATAAGCCGCATCATTATTTTCAGACGACCCGATGATGTCCATGAAACAAAAAATCTTCGTCCTCTACACAGGCGGCACCATAGGCATGACCCAAAGCAGCGAAGGCCTGCGCCCCGATACCGCGCTTGTCAGCCAAGCCCTTTCCCCCTTTTCAGACGACCTCGACTTCGAGTGGCACGTCTGCAATCCGTTGATTGATTCCTCCTCCGTCACCCTGCAACACTGGCGCGACTGGCTGGACATCATCGCCGCCAAACTGCCTTCCTGCGACGGCATCCTGATACTGCACGGCACGGACAGCATGGCGTACACCGCCAACCTCCTCGCACTCGCCCTGCAAGGTTTGGGCAAACCGATTGTCCTGACGGGTTCCCAATGGCCTTACGCTGCCGAAAACAGTGATGCCCCGCGCAACCTCTCCACCGCCGTCGCCGCCTTCAGCCTCAAGCTCAAACAAACCGTCATCACCTTTGACGGCAAACTTTATCCCGCCGTCGGCAGCAGCAAAGTCAGCACCGAAACCGCCGCAGGCTTCGACAATCCGCATTTCGGCGCCATCGCCGAATGGGACGAAACCCAAGGCTGGCATCATATCCGCGTCCCGTCCCAAGATGCGGCGGATGTTTCAGACGACCTCAAAATCCGCTATCCCGACCCGCAGGCAAAAATCGCCGTCCGCACGCTTATCCCCGGCTTTGCCGTCCAAGAACTTGCGGACGGACTCGCACAGCTTCCCGCCCACGCCCTTATCCTGCAAAGCTACGGACACGGCAACACCCCCGCAGACGAAGGCTTCATCCGCGCCGTCCGAGACTTTACGCAGCAAGGAAAACTGCTGCTCAACATCAGCCAAGTCCGACAAGGCAGAACCGCCGCCGTTTACGCGCAAGGCAACGCGTTCCGCAATTCGGGCATTATTAACGGCGGCAAATGCAACCTCGAAACCGCCACCGCGCTCATGACCCTCGCCGTATCGCAAGGCTGGGGTGCGGAAGATGTTCACAAAGAATTGGTAAGACTAAAATTAGTGTGAAATCGATGAACCTTACCGACACCCATTGCCACCTCGCCGATCCCGCCTTGCGCGAAAACCTGACGCACATCCTGACCGCCGCGCGGGAGGCAGGGGTAGGGCGGTTTATCGTTCCCGCGACCCGGCCGCAGGATTGGCAGGACGTGGCGGATTTGGCGCAAAGGTCGTCTGAAAACCCGCTTTGGGGCAACATCCATATTGCGCTCGGCATCCATCCTTGGTTTTCAGACGACGTTTCCGAACCGGATTTCCAGCGTTTGGAACAAGCATTGCAAGCGCGTCCGACGGCATGGGTCGGCGAAATCGGCTTGGATTTTTACGACAAAACCCAAACGCCGCCGCAGCGAGAACGGCAAATCCAAGTCTTCAGCCGCCAGCTTGCCATCGCACAAACCCTGCACCGCCGCGTGATTATCCATAATCTCAAAGCCACCGCCGACATCGCCGCCGCCGTCAAGCAGACAGGCTTTGCCCAAGGCGGCATCGTTCACGCCTTCTCCGGCAGCGCGGAAGAAGCACGCATGTTGACGAAACTGGGTTTTAAAATCGGCATCGGTTCGCTGTTGCTCAACCCAAACGCACGAAAAATACGCGAAACCCTCAAAACCTTGAATGACACCGATTTCGTCTTGGAAACCGACAGCCCGTTTATGCTGAAAAACGAAATCAACACGTCCGCCAACATCCGCCAAATCGCCGCCATCGCCGCTGAAATTCGTGGCGTTGCCGTTGAAGAGATAGCCGAAGCGACCGAGCGGAATGTGGAAATATTGCTGGCAGCAGAAAAGGTCGTCTGAAAACGTTCCTTCTTATCGGAACTATGTTTTCAGACGACCTTTGGTTGTATGGGAAGCCATAGTGGTTTTGCGCGCCGCTGTGGCTTTTTAAAGTTAATCCACTATATTTTTCAACAAAACAGCCGCAGCTTGGCTAATCCAGCCATCTGAACGCGCGGCGCAGTTCGTCCGTGCCGCCGGTTTCGTAGCAGCGGCCGTGCGCCAGTATGATTTTTTCCGGCTGCCAGTCCAGCATCTGCTTCAGGCAGGCGCGGGCGGCGGTTTTGTCTTTGAAGGTGGCGCGCCAGTCGGCAGGGGCTTTGCCGTCGGGGTCGGCGATACCCGTCAGTTTCATCACGCCCGCCCAAAAGCAGCTGGGAAATTTGGCGGTTTCGAAGTTTTCAATCAAATCGGCCAGTATCAGGGTTCGGCTCGCGCGGTGGAAAAACACGGTTTCCTCCATCGCTGCGCTGCCCGCAAACGGCATTTGCGTCAAATCGTCCGCCCATTGCGGCGGCGCGGCGGCACCGAGGTCGGCATCGAAACAAACGGCAATATGCTGCGATGCCGCCCGTTCGCGCACGCCGGAACTCGCCCACGCAAGCGCCTGCGGGTAATGCCGTTTCCACGCGGCGATGTGGGCGTAGTGGATTTTGTTGGGCGAAACCAGATGGCGGACTTCGCCGAGCGCGTCGATTTGCCGCAGCAGTTCGAGCACGGGTTCAACCGGCGAATGGCACCACAGCCCGCCGTCGTTCAGGCGCACGACGGTCATGCGGGTGCTGAACGGTACTTTGACGCCCAGCGGGAAACTCATGCGGATGACTTTTCCGTCGGCAATCCAGATGTCGTCTGAAAAAGGTTTCAGGGTATGGAGCGGGTGGTAGAGATGGATTTTGTCGGTCATGATGCACCCTCGCTGTTATAGTGGATTAAATTTAAATCAGGACAAGGCGACGAAGCCGCAGACAGTACAGATAGTACGGCAAGGCGAGGCAACGCCGTACTGGTTTAAAGTTAATCCACTATATTTTTGGCTGATTATTCGACCGCCCTCTTGCCGCAGACGTTCCCACTCCGGACGGAACACGTTTTCAGACGGCCTTTTTGCTTTCCAAATATTCCGCCAACCCGCGCTCGCGCAACACGCAGCTTGGGCATTCGTGGCAGCCGCCGACGATGCCGTTGTAGCAGGTGTGGGTCTGCTCGCGGATGTAGTCCAGCGCGCCCATTTCGTCCGCCAGCGCCCAAGTTTGCGCTTTGGTCAGGTACATCAGCGGGGTGTGGATTTGGAAGGCGTAGTCCATCGCCAGATTGAGGGTGACGTTCATGGATTTGACGAACACGTCGCGGCAGTCGGGATAGCCGGAGAAGTCGGTTTCGCACACGCCCGCGATGATGTGCCTGATGCCTTGTCCTTTGGCGTAGATGGCGGCATAGAGCAAAAACAAGGCGTTGCGTCCGTCCACGAAGGTATTGGGCAGGCCGTCTGAAGCGGTTTCGATGGCGGCGGTGTCATCCATCAGGGCATTGTGCGTAATCTGCTGCATCAGGCTCAAGTCGAGTACGGTTTGTTTGACGCCCAAATCCTGCGCGATCCAGCGGGCGCGTTCCAGTTCGACGGCGTGGCGTTGCCCGTATTGGAAGGTGATGGTTTGGACGTTTTCGCGCCCGTAGGTCTGAAGCGCCTGAATCAGGCAGGTGGTGGAGTCCTGGCCGCCGGAGAAGATGACCAAGGCTTGTTGGTTTTGCATGGTGAATCCTAGTTTTGGTAACGCGGGAGGTTTGCGAACCGCGTGGTGGGAAAGTTGACGGATTATAACGGATTTCGTCTATAATCGCGGCACTTCATTTATTTTCAGACGGCATAATCATGAGCATCTACGCCCTTAAACCCAAATTCCAAAACCTGCTTCGCCCGCTGGTGCGCCGGCTTTATCAGAAGGGGGTAACCGCCAATCAGGTTACGCTGGCAGCTTGCGCGGTGTCGGTCGCGATCGGGCTGTTGCTGTCGCTCGGCGCGCAGGTTCCTGCCTTGTTTTGGCTGTTGCCAGTGTGGCTGTTTGTCCGCATGGCGTTGAACGCGGTGGACGGAATGCTGGCGCGCGAGTTTGGCCAGCAGTCGGCATTGGGCGGTTATCTGAACGAAATCACCGATGTCGCCGCCGATGCCGCGCTGTATCTGCCTTTCGCCTTTATCGCCCCGTTTGACGGCGCACAAATCGGCCTGTTTGTCTGGCTGGCGGCGATGACCGAATTTTGCGGCGTGTTGGGGCAGGTACACGGCAACGGTCGGCGTTATGACGGGCCCTTCGGCAAGAGCGACCGCGCGTTCTTTATCGGCGTACTGGCGGTGTGGTATGCGGTGGCGGGCAGCTTCCATGCGGTTTTCTACGTCGTCATGTGGCTGGCTTGCGCGGCATTGGTTTACACCTGCTATAAGCGCGTCGTCAATGGTTTGAAGGTCGTCTGAAACCCATTTCCCCATCTTTTACTCACTTTATAAAACGAAAATATCATGCAAAAAACTTCGCACACCATCCCTTTGCTGCTCGCGGTTTTCATTGCCGCACTCATCGTCTGGTCAGGCATCAACCCGTCCGACCGCGCCGTTTGGTACGCCGAAATCATCCCTGTTTCCATCGTATTTGTCGCGCTTGTCGCCACTTACCGCCTGTTCCGCTTTAGCAATCTGGCCTATGTGTTCATGAGCTTCTGGCTGATTATGCACACCATCGGCGCACACTACACCTTCGCCGATGTGCCCTTCGACTGGGCAAACCGCCTGCTTGCGCCGTTTTTAGGCGAGGGGCGCAACCACTTTGACCGCGTCGGACACTACATCATCGGTTTCTACGCCTACCCGATGGCGGAATGGCTGTTGCGCCGCCAACTTTGCCGCCCCGCGCTTGCCCTGTTTTTCTCCTTGTTCTTCATCATGAGCGTGGCGGCGGCTTACGAAATCATCGAATGGCAGTATGCGGTGATCGACGGCGGCGAAGCGGGGTTGGAAGTGCTCGGTTCGCAAGGCGATATTTGGGACGCACAAAAAGACATGCTCGCCGATACACTGGGTGCGCTGACTTCGCTGGTGGTGTTTATGTTTACACGGCCGGACAAACGGTTGAACGCAAGCCGATAGCCCTTGGACAATAGCAAAAAGAAAGGTCGTCTGAAATCATGATTTGGTTTCAGACGACCTTTCTTTTGTCGCTGAATCATATGTCGCTGAATCATAATCGGCAGGCTTTATAGTGGATTAACTTTAAATCAGGACAAGGCGACGAAGCCGCAGACAGTACAGATAGTACGGCAAGGCGAGGCAACGCCGTACTGGTTTAAAGTTAATCCACTATACATCCGCCGCTTTCGCGGAAGGATACCAATCAGAACGAGGCAATGCCGTATCGGTTTGGATGAAACAGTCATTCGTTGGCAAAAAGGTCGTCTGAAACCTTAACCCTCCGTTTCAGACGACCTTTGATCAGCTTTAAAACTACTGTTTACCAAGCTGGCTGTAATCCACCAACATATATTTGGCAGTAATTTTCTGCGAGGCATTGCCTTCGTCTCCCATCAGAATCATCTGCGGCTTGCCGTTGACCGTAATCGAATCGACGGCTTCGACGTTGGTGATGTGTTGCAGGTTGGGCAGTGAGATTTTTTGCGGCTCGTCGGTCGGGTTGCCGCTCCAAGTCCACAGTTGCGAGAATTTCTGCCCGTTTTCATCCTTCACTTCGTTGGCGATGACGTAGTTTTTCAACACGGGGTCGTAGTTAATGGAACGGATACCGCCGCCGTCGATGTCGAGGATGGCGACTTCGTCAAACTCAGGCTTGGCGTTGCGCTCGAACACGTCTTTCGGGTTGCTGATGAATGCCACCAGCGCCATATTGTTGAACTCAGGATCGCGGAAGCCTAAGACGAGGCGTTTCTTCACAGGGTCGAACGCCATGCCTTCGATATTGATTTCTTCAAAGGAAACTTCGGCTTTGGTGCGTTCGCGGATAAGGTCGTGCAATTTGTGGTCGGTTTCCAAAACTTGCGTCAGATTGTCGTAGCTGGTCAGTCCCAACACATTGCCGTCTTGGATTTTAAAGCGCATCAGGTGTTCGCGGTCGGGCGAACGGTTGCCTTTACGGGTGCGTGAGTGCGAAGTGAGCGCGTAGATAAAGCCTTCATCGTCGCGCGCCAATGCTTCCAAGTCGCTCAGGCGGCGTTTGAAGCCGGTAATCACGCGTGTATCCAAGGCTTCGTCTTCGATAAATCTGCCGGACGGATCGATGCTGACGATGCTGAATGCGTGGTTCGGTTCGTCTTCGGCAATCAGCAGTTTGCCGTCGGGAAGCTGTTGCACGGCGGATGGTTCATACACGCCGTTGAACATATTAATACCCAAAGAGCGCAGCTCTGCCGCATTGTTGGCAGGTTGGGTCAGCAGCGAAGGCAGCGTCTTCACGCCGATAAACGCCGCCAGCGAAGCCAAAAGACCCCAGCGGAACACGGCGTAAGATAAATTGATGTATTTGAACTGCTTGTCCGCCAGCAGTCCCAGCCAATAAAGATGGTCGCTCATTTTGTGGTACACCTGTTTGCGGTCGCCCATAATCTCCTGCATCATTTCCCAATATTGGTCTTTTTGCACCTTCACACGGTCTTCGTAAATCAGGATATTGGGCTGGCTGCCGCTGAAAAAGCGCGTTTGGGTACTGCTGAGGCGGGTTCTCAAATCACGCAGTTTGGCGCGCCCGCGAAAGAAATCCTTAACCCAAGCGCGCGCCGCCTGCATTTTGCCGATACGTTCGGGCGAAGCGGACAGCAGCGCGAACACGATGGACGCGGCGGCGGTAATCATAAACGTACTCGCCGGAATCAGAAATTCGGGTGACGATGAAAAAATAAATGCGCCCGAAATCATCAGCGCAGACACGATAAAACCGTTGAGCGAAATCATAATGTTCGCCTTGGTCGCCGCCAGCGCGAGCAGCTCCATTTCCGAACGCACGGCATTGCGGAACATGGTCTCCACGCCTTTGTTCGTACCCAAAAGATCGGAAGGCGGCACATCGGCGGCTTGTTTTTTCTTCTTCGCCTTGTCTTTTTTGTCTTTCTTTTTCTTTTTGGGCTTTTCAGACGACGTCTCAATGCCTTCAAGGATGATGTTATCCATCACGGCCTCTTCGGCATTGCTGTCTTGTCGATGGTCTGCCGTTTCAGACTCCGAAGCTTCTTCAACTTTTAAAGTTTCTTCAGCTTTCACGGCTTCTTCAATGTTTACAGCTTCTTCAGTTTTTAAATTTTCTTCACCCTTAGCAAACGCTTCTTCTGAGTCTTCCCAAACTTCGGAAACAGGCTGCGGCGCATCGGGATCGGGTCGTTCGAAAGGTTTCTCCCAGTCAGAAACCGTATTTTGCGGTTCTTGTCCTTTTTTATTTTTATCGTGGAAATCCATGTTTATCCTCCGTTTGAGTGAATCAATTTAAATGGAAAGGGAAAAGCGTTTTTTAGTTCCTCTGATTCGGGGAATTTACACAACGTCATACATTATCGATAAAAACATTACATTTCTTGGAATAATCATGTTTGTAATGATGAAGTCGGCAATCCAAGTTCCCCTTCAACAAAAACTGCCGCCAAACGGGCAGTTTGCGGCAGTTGTAACGCATCGTTTATCAGTAGTCGATACGCTCTTTGATGATTCTCAAGTCGGGGTAAGACAATTTGATGTCGTATTCGCGTCCGCCTTTGTAGGCTTCTATGTCCAATACAGGTCTGCCACGATAGTCGTCGGCATCGATGTCGTGAACGCGATAGCCGCGTTGTTCAAGCATTCTGATGGCTTTGGTACGGTTTTGTTCAAAATTTTTGTCGCTGTAAATTTGGTGTTCGATGTAATCGTTGGCACCTGCGACAGCAGCGGACAAAGCGACGATGGCGGTCAATAATAATTTTTTCATGTTCGACTTCCTTTCGAAATGTGTCGTTGGGGTTTTGATGGGTGTATTTAAACACGGCAAAATTAGCAGTCATTTAGCACTTCGTTAAACGTAGTAAAGGTCGTCTGAAACGTTTCAGACGACCTTTTGTTGCTTCTTTCCGTCATCTCGTTTATCCGTTTATCAGATAACGATTGCATAAATTCAGCGTGTCATGATACCGTTCAAAAATATGACTATCAGGAGTTTTTCATGTCCGAGCAACAAAAATACTTTTCTACCCAAGACGGCACTTCGCTTTTCTACCGCTACCGACCCGCTGCCGACGGTTCGGCCGATAAAGCCATCGTGCTGTTCCACCGCGGCCACGAACATTCCGGCCGGATGATGTTTGTTGCCGACGAACTCGGTTTCGACGATTTTGCCTATTTCGCATGGGACGCGCGCGGTCATGGCCACAGCCCCGGCGAGCGCGGCGACAGCCCCGGCATCGGTACTTCCGTTGCCGACGTGGACGACTTCATCCGCCACATCCAAAGCGAATACGGCATCAAACCTGAAAACATCTGCGTGATCGCGCAAAGCGTCGGCGCGGTATTGGTTTCCACTTGGCTGCACGACTACGCGCCAAAAATCCGCTGTGCCGTATTGGCATCGCCCGCATTCAAAGTCAAACTCTACGTTCCTTTTGCCCGCACCGGCTTGAAAATCATGCAGAAATGGCGCGGCAATTTCTTTGTCAACAGCTACGTCAAAGCCCACTACCTGACCCACAACCAAGAACGCCAAACCAGCTACGACAACGATCCGCTCATCGCCCGCGCCATTTCCGTGCGCATCCTGCTCGGTTTGTATGAGGCTGCCGAACGTGTCGTCGCCGATGCGCAGGCGATTACCACGCCCTTGCAGCTTTTGATTTCAGGCAGCGACTGGGTTGTTCATCATAAACCGCAACACGATTTCTACAACCGCTTGGGCAGCCGCATCAAAGAGCGCCATATTCTGCCCGGTTTCTATCACGATACATTGGGCGAGCAAAACCGCGAAATCGCGTTTGTCGAAATGCGCCGCTTTATCCGCGAACGTTTCAATCAGCCTTTATATCAAGTCGATTTGACCCAAGCCCACCTGCACGGCGAAAGCCGCCGCGAAGCCGACGAACTGGCAACGCCTTTGCCTATTTGTTCGCCGCGCGGCGCATTTTGGGCGGTTTACCGAGCTGCCCTCGACCTCGGCGCGCGCTGGAGCGAAGGTTTGAAAATCGGCAAGGAAACCGGCTACGACTCCGGCAGCACGCTGGATTATGTGTACCGTAACCAGCCGCAAGGCAGCAATGCCTTTGGTGTGGCGGTGGACAAACACTATCTCAACGCCATCGGCTGGCGCGGCATCCGTCAACGCAAAATCAATATCGGCAAAGCGATTCAGGCGGCCTCTGCCAAGCTGCGCGAAGCGGGCAAACCGGTACACGTTCTCGATATTGCCTCGGGACACGGCCGCTATGTGCTCGACGCGCTGACTGCCGACACGCTGCCCGATTCCGTGCGTCTGCGCGATTACAGCCCGATTAACGTCGAAGCCGGAAGCAAGCTGATTGCCGAACGCGGTCTGCAAGACACGGTTACCTTCGACGAAGTCAATGCCTACGACCGCGCCAATTATCAGGATTTGCAGCCGCGCCCCACGCTGGGCATCGTTTCCGGCCTGCACGAATTGTTTGCCGACAACGATTTGATTTTGAATTCGCTCTACGGCTTCGGCGATGCGATTGAAGCAGGCGGCTACCTGATTTACACCGGCCAACCGTGGCATCCGCAGCTCGAAATAATTGCGCGCGCGCTGACCAGCCACAAAGCAGGCAGCCCGAACTGGGTGATGCGCCGCCGCAGCCAGCAGGAAATGGATCAGCTTGTAGAAAAAGCCGGTTTTGAAAAAATCCATCAGTGGATAGACGAAGACGGCATCTTTACCGTAAGTCTGGCTGTGAAGAAATAAAAAGAGGAGTTGATGAATCACTACCGTTTCTCGCGTAGCGAAACATTTTTAGGTTGATATAGTGGATTAAATTTAAATCAGGACAAGGCGACGAAGCCGCAGACAGTACAGATAGTACGGAACCGATTCACTTGGTGCTTCAGCACCTTAGAGAATCGTTCTCTTTGAGCTAAGGCGAGGCAACGCCGTACTGGTTTAAAGTTAATCCACTATACGTGCGGGGAACGGAAGTTGTGCAGATATGCAACAGTTTCAAAATTTGCCTGGAAACAGATAAAACGAAAGGTCGTCTGAAACCTTGTTTCGGTTTTCAGACGACCTCGAAGAAACTTAAATCGTTGCTTTAAATTAACGATCGATGTTGACAGGTTCGCAGTTTTTCACGATGAAGCGGTTTTGTGCATCGCTGACGCCCACGACTTCGGAAGTGGTGTGGGTGTTGCGGTCGATGTAACCGGCAGACATAGAGAAGCCGCGTTTGTTGGTGAAGGTAGTGCCGGTGCTGTCAGAGCGGCGTTTGTCAACGCGCAGGCTGATTTGTTTGCCGGCTGCATTTGCAGAAGCGCCTACTGCATTGCCTTTACGGTCGAATTCATAAACGACATTCAGTTTTTTACCGTTGTCGCATTTGTAAGGAACATAGCCTGCAGGAGCGGCGGCGGCAGTCATGGAAACACCGGCGGTCAGAACGGCTACAACAGCGGCAGATAAGAGTTTCATCTGGTATTACTCCATAAAGTAAAAAAGAGTGATGTGTGGCGTGGACTATCCGGCGCCATCCTTGCTTTGTTTTGAAAGCAGGACATATTTTATCCGTTCCGAAGAAATATACAATATGCCCATATGCAAAGCTATACAAAGAAATTTTCGGGAAAAGTTATTACGCTTGTACAAATTTTAATAAGGTGAAGTTTCATAATGAAAAAATTACTTACATTACTAATTCTTTCCGCATTTTCATCAGCCTGCTATGCCGCTGCGGCTGACTGGACGCCGTTGTTGCAGTCTATGAAGAAAGGCTGCACTGTTGATTTCGATGCCTTGCCTTATGGAAAATCCGATATCGGTAAACTGCCTGCCCAATACCGCGCCTCCGTTGCCCGCAGCCGGAGCAGGCAGACAGAGTCGGATGGTGAAACATTAACTATTGAATTGAAAAATTCTGTTGCTTTTGGACAGCCCTTGTCCGCCTTAATCATCGAATCCGGTGAAGGATACGGCCATGTCAAAATGAAGTTTGCCCGAAATGCTGATGTGTCTAAGCTTATTCCCTTATTTACCACACCAACCGATAAACGGCACGGTATGTTGGCAGCGGGTAGGGCGCAGAATTTTTGTGTCAAAGGCGCAAACAGGACGTTGAAGCAATACCAGTCTTCACAACATCACTGGCGCGCCGTTTCGTCTGAGGGGCCGTGGCAGGAATTTCGCTACCATCCAAAAGAAAACGTTTTATCCTGCCTGAATTCCGACCATTATGGCGATGAAGTGGAATGCCCTAGATAAAACATGAAACCTACGCTGAAAACTTCTCTACTCAAACTTGCTTTGGTCGGCATACTTTTTTATGCCAGCTACGGCCTGTCCAACCATTACGCAGCATCGCTGGCGTATGTGCCGGAAGTCGCTTTTGCGTGGGAACGCAACATTCCGTTTTGGGAATGGACGATTTTGCCGTATTGGTCGCTGAACCTGATGTATGCAGTGGCATTTTTCCTTTGTCGAGATACGCGTGAACAAAACCGCTATGTCGCACGGCTGGTATCGGCGCAAATCGTCGCTACCATTTGCTTCATGCTGTTTCCACTGCATTTCGGCTGGCCGAAGCCGCCTACCGACGGGATGTGGGGCGTGATGTTTGATTCATTGGTCGCATTTGATTTGCCGTACAACCAATCTCCGTCACTGCATATCGCGCTGTCTATCATTGTCGGCGCGTTTTATTGGACGCGGTTTCCCAAAATCCGTTTGCCGATTTTTCTGTGGCAAAGCCTGATTGCTTTGTCGGTACTGACGACTTACCAACACCATTTTATCGACGTGCCGACCGGCGCGCTGCTGGGCTGGCTGGTGTTGTGGGCAATACCCCAACACGGCGTATCGCCTTTCAGACGGCCTTTTGGTACTCAAGGCCGTCTGAAAATGAGCGAAGCGAGTTTCTGCGAAGCTAAAACGAACACAGTGAGTTTCACTAGAACGAGCGAAGCAAGTTTCCGCAAAGCCAAAACTCCCCCCGAAACACGTTCCCGCGAAATCAAAATCGCCATGCTGTATCTGGCGGGTGCAGCATTGTCGGCACTGCCGTCCTTGTTCGGCGGCGCGTGGTTGTGGATGTTGTGGGTCAGCGTGTCGCTGTCAGTGGTCGCTTTCGCCTATCTGACCGGCAATGCGGCGGTGTTCCAAAAACAGGCAGACGGCAGGCTGTCGGCGGCGGCAACGGTTTTGCTGCTGCCTTATTTGGCTGGCGTGCGGCTGAACATGGCGTACTGGCTGCGCGGCAAGGCGAAGACGGTGCGGGTTCGTGATGATGTGTTGATTGGCAGCGTATCAGGGATTTCAGACGACCTCCCCGCCGTATTGGACGTATGCGCCGAATATCCCCACCCCCGTTATCGCGGCGCATACCACACTTTGCCGCTATTGGATATGGTTGCGCCGTCTGAAAACGATTTGATGCAGGCGGCTTCATTGCTGGAAGCATTACGCCGGCAACACGGCAAGGTTCTGACCTGTTGCGCACTGGGCTACGGACGCAGCGCGGCGGTGGTGCTTACTTGGCTGCTGGCTTACGGCGGCTGTCGGGATTTGGCACAGGCAACGGCAGAACTGAAACAGGCCCGCCCGCAGATGGTGCTGCCGCCGGAAACGGCAAAGGTAGTAGAAGCCGCGGCAGGTCGTCTGAAAACGAGCGAAGCGAGTTTCTGCGAAGCTAAAATGAACGCAGAGAGTTTCGCCAAAACAAACGAAGCGAGTTTCCGCGACGCTAATCGAGATAGCTAAGATAAGTAGATGAAAAGCCCAAGCTGAACAAATCATTCTCTATTGAGCTTGTGCAAGGCAATGCAGTCCTAGTTTAAAGTAAATTCACGATACGACGACTCATCTGTGCCGAACCAAAGTCAGGAGGAAAACTTATGACTAAAAGCTACCGCCCCGTTACGTTTTACACTTTATCCCTGCTGATTCCGTGGACATTATGGTTTGCTGCCGCCTACATCAGCCACCGCCCTGATGCTGTTGAGTACCAGTGGGCACAGGCTGCATTAGGGCTGACCGGGCTGTTCGCACCCATGTTCGTGGCGGCGTTTCTGTTGTACAAACAGCCCAAATTGTGGACGGACGCGAAACACCGCTTGTTCCGCCTGACAGGTTTTCCCAAACGATACCTGCTCGCTGCCGCGCTGCTCGGTCCGGTTACCTTGGTGCTGGCGCAACTCATTTCCATCGCTTTCGGACACAGTTGGACGCAGTTTCACATTTCGGGACATCCGTCATTTACGTCTGCCTTGTTGTCGCCATGGTTCATGCTCCTTATTGCGCCTGTTGCCGAAGAATTGGCGTGGCACAGCTATGGCACCGACGCGCTCACGGCACGCAGAAGCCTGTTTGTCGCATCTTTGCTATTTACCGTGTATTGGGCGTTTTGGCACATGCCGCTTGCCTTCGTCAAAGGCTATTACCACAGCCAAATCGTTTCCGAAGGCGCACTCTACACGGTTAATTTCGTGGTCAGCATGTTTGTCTTCGTCCTATTGATGAACTGGTTGTACGCCAAAAGCGGGCGCAGCATCGCCGTGGCGACGATATTCCACCTGTGCGCCAATCTGGGTAACGAGATTTTCGCCACCCACCCTGTCAGCAAGGTTATTCAGACGGCCATTTTGTCGGCAGTAGCCATTTATATTTTGATTGCAGAAAAGAATTTGTTTTTAGATAAGCCTGTTCCATCCCGATAACAAATTCAGACGACCCTTGGACATGATATGCCCCGAATGACGGTTTCCATACCCAAAAGGAACGTGAATGGACAATTCCACTGACAGCCTGATTACCGCCCGCCTGCTTGCCACCGCCCGCTATACCGCCGTGTTCAACGCCTTGCTATTCGTTTTGTCCGCGCAACGCGGCTGCGTGTGGTCGGCGGTGCAGCTGCTTTTGGCAGCGGCGCTGTTGTACTACCACATCCGCATCGAATTCGACCGCCGCGTGTTCCAAGATTTTGCCGACGGCCGCTATACGCCCGCAGCCTTTGACCAAACCCTGCGGCAAACCGGCTTGCGCCGTGTTTCAGACGACCCCTCCCTGCCGCAGCGTGTGGCGGGCGCGATTGCCTTGTGGCGCAAAAGCCTTTACCTGACCGCTGCACAATCGGCAGTTTTCCTTATCCAAATCCTCTGATGTCATGAAAAATTTTCTTAAAAAACAACTTGCATGGCTGACCGACCAAGCATTGTGCCTGTCGGTATCCTTTCTCACCGGCGTCCGCCCCAAAAGCCCGCGCGAACTGGCGTTCAATCCGCAGCAGAAAGTGTATTACGCCAATCACGGCAGCCATGGCGATTTTTTGCTGGTGTGGATTTCCCTGCCGCGCCGCTGGCGGCTTTCGACGCGTCCCGTTGCGGGTTCGGATTATTGGCTGACCAACAAACTCAAACGCTTCATCATCCAAAACGTCTTCAACGCGCTCTTGATTCCGCGCCACAGCGACAATCCGCAGTCGATTACCGAACAGATGAACCACGCGCTCCAAGCGGGCGATTCGCTGATTATCTTCCCCGAAGGCACTCGCAATACGGACGAAAATGAAATTCTGCTCCCTTTCAAATCAGGCATTTATCATCTGGCGAAAAGCAAGCCCGACACCGAGTTTGTGCCGATATGGATAGACAACATCAACCGCGTCCTGCCCAAAGGTAAAGTGTTGCCCGTGCCGTTGTTGTGCGAAGTCCACATCGGCGAACCGCTGACCCTGCGCGAAAACGAAGACAAAGAAACCTTCTTGACACGCACCCGCGAAGCCTTGCTGGCATTGAGGTCGTCTGAAAACGAGTGTAACGAGTTTCGCCAAAACAAAGGAGCTGCATCGTGAGCTTTGTTAACACATCCGGCCAAATCATTACCGAACAAACCGCCGCCCATCTGACCCCGCAGGCAGGCTATATCTTTACCGGCGTCTTTGCCATATTGATTTTCGCCAGCGTCGTCGGGCAATGGCTGAAACGCAAAAACGGTGCAGACAATGCCACCATCTCCAATCTCAATGCCCGCATCTACGCTTGGTGGCTGATGACGCTGGTGCTGCTGGTCGCATTTTGGTTCGGCAAAACGGGGACGGTGGCGCTGTTTTTCCTGATTTCATTTGCCGCCTTGCGCGAATTTATGACCCTCGTCTATCGCCGCCGTAGCGACTATTACAGCATGGTGGTGTGTTTCTACCTGCTGCTGCCGGTGCAATATTATTTCGTCTATGACGGCTGGTATGGCATGTTCAGCATTTTCATCCCCGTGTACGGGTTTTTGGTGTTGCCGATTATCGCCAGCCTGAGCGGTCAAACCGCCCATTTCCTCGAACGCGCCGCCAAAACGCAGTGGATGTCGATGATCTGCATCTTCTGCCTTTCACACGTTCCCGCCCTGATGTTCCTGAACTTGGACGATTTCGACAGCAGCGGCAATATCCTGTTGCTGATGTTTCTGATTTTCGTGGTGCAGGCTTCGGACGTGTTGCAATACGTTTGGGGCAAACTGGTCGGCGGTGCCAAAATCATGCCCTCGCTTTCCCCGTCTAAAACCATATCCGGCACGGTCGGCGGCATTTTGTCCGCTACCGTACTCGCCACGCTGCTGTCGCCGATAACGCCGTTTAGCCACGGACAAGCCGCCGCTATCGGTTTCGTCGTCTGCCTGATGGGTTTCTTCGGCGGGCTGGTGATGTCCGCCATTAAACGCGACTACGGCGTCAAAGACTGGGGCAACATGATACGCGGCCACGGCGGTATGCTCGACCGCGTGGATTCCATCTGCTTCGCCGCACCCGTGTTCTTCCACATTGTCCGGTATTATTGGAACGGTTGAATCTGCTGTTGATCGTTCTATTTAAAGCCATGCGAAAAGGTCGTCTGAAAACCGTTTTCAGACGACCTTTTGTCTTTGCCGCACACTATTTCACAATATCCGACAGCGGCCAGCGCGGTTTGACGTTGAACGCGCCTACAGGCTGCCGCTCCTGAAACCTCATCGCGCCGGCGAAGGCAATCATCGCGCCGTTGTCGGTGCAGTATTCCATGGGTGGGAAGCAGACTTTGATTTTTTCTTCCTTAGGCTTGGGTTTGCCTTTTTCAGACGGCTTTTTGACGCTCAGGCGAGAAAATTCGTCGCGCAGCTTCCAGTTTGCACCGACGCCGCCCGCGACGACCAAAGTTCTGAATCCGGTATCCAGCAAGGCTTTTTTGGCTTTGGCGGCGAGGACGTCGATCACCGCGTCTTGAAACGCGCGGCAGATGTCGTTGCGCGTTTGCTCGGGAATTTCACCATCGTTTTCGGCGCGGACTTTTTCGACGGCGGTCAGCACGGCGGTTTTCAAACCGGAGAAGCTCATCTGCAAATCGTGCGAATGGAGCATGGGGCGCGGGAACGCAAAGGCATCGGGTTTGCCCTGCTTTGCGAGTTCGGACAGCTTTGCGCCGCCGGGGTAGGGCAGCCCTAAGAGTTTGGCGGTTTTGTCGAACGCCTCGCCCGCCGCGTCGTCGACGCTTTCGCCCAGCAGCGTGTAGTCGCCGATGCCGCGCACCGCCATAAACTGCGTATGCCCGCCCGAAACCAGCAGGGCAACGAATGGAAATTCGGGTTTGTCGTCCGCCAAAAGCGGGGAGAGCAAATGGCCTTCGAGATGGTGGACGGGAATGACGGGTTTGTTCAAGGCAAACGCCAAGGCATTGGCATAGCCCGAACCCGCCAGAAGCGCGCCGCCCAAGCCCGGCCCTTGGGTGTAGGCGACGGCATCGATATCGTCATAGGAAACGCCCGCTTCCTGCAAACAGCCCTGCGTCAGCGGCACGACGCGGCGGATGTGGTCGCGGCTGGCAAGTTCGGGGACAACGCCGCCGTATTCGGCGTGCATCGCCATTTGGGTGTGAAGATGGTGCGCCAACAGGCCGCGTTCGGTGTCGTAAAGCGCAACGCCCGTTTCATCACAGGATGATTCGATTCCGAGTACCAACATGGTTTGAGGTCGTCTGAAAATAAGGATGCGGTATTTTAACGGATTTCGGGCCGTGTTCGCAGTCCATTGCTTGTTCTCCATAACGAAAAGGTCGTCTGAAACCCAAAAATCAGGTTTCAGACGACCTTTGGTCAACGTTTCTATCAGAAGCGGTAATTCACGCCCAAGGCGAACTCGCGGCCGCGTTCGTAGAAGGGAGTGCGTCCGTTGCCGTCGGGGAAGCGTTGGCTGTGCGAACGGTATTGCTTGTTGCCGATGTTGTTGACGGCGAAGTTGACGTTTAGGTTGTCTTTTTTCAGCGGCTGCCAGTTGGCGTAGATGTCGTGTACGCCGTAGCCTGATTTCTTGCCGTGAATCGTGCCTTGTCCGCGGGCGACGTCGGTGTATTTCACGCTTTGGGCGTAGCGGCCGCGCCAGCCGATTTCGAGTTTGGGGTTTTCAAACTGGTAAGACAGTCCGGTCAGCCATTGGCGGCCGGTGTTCCAGAAGGTGAACGAGCTTTCGTGGTCTTCTGCTTGAATCGGGCTTTCGCCGTAGTACATTTCGCCGTTCAGACGGGGTTTGACGTAGGACACGCCGGCGCGCGCGGTCAGGCCGCCCCAGCGGTAGGATGCGTCAAGTTCGTAGCCGTAGGTTTTGAGCGTGCCGCCGTTGTAAATCTTGCCGCGTTCGGTGATGGAGGCGGTGTTGTTGTTGATTTTTGCCCAACGGTAGACGATGAGGTCTTTGATGCGTTGGTGGAACACGCTGCCGCTGATGTTGAAGTTGTCGTTGCGCCATTTGAAGCCGAGTTCGGCACGGCGGGCGGTTTCGGCTTTGAGGTTGCTGTCCAAATCGGCGGCGGCGCCTGCACGTTCGTTAGCCAACAGGGCTTCGTTCAGACGGGGCGCACGGCTTGCCTGATTGAGGTTTGCCAAGAGCGAGAAGTTGTCGTTGATGTCCCAAATCGCGCCGATGCTGGGGTTGAGCTGACCGTGCGACGCGCTTTGTTTGCTGGCGGCGTTGTATTTGAAATGGTCGTAACGCAGGCCGGTGGTCAGGGTAACGGGGTGCAGGTTCCAAATGCCTTCCGCGTACACGCCGTATTCGGCTTTTTTCTCTTTGTCGCGGTCATACAGACCGAGAATCTTCAGCCATGCGCCTTTGTCGGACGGCTCGGAGGTTTCGTGGCGGTAGTTGACGCCGTATTTCACCATGTGTCCGTCGCCGAATGAGCTGGCGAGGTTCAGGTTGGCACCGGTCGCTTTGATTTTGCTCAACTCAAGCTGGCCGATGGGAACGCCGCCTTGAGCCGTGCCGGAGGCGTGGGCTTTCGGGGAAGGTGCACCTTTAGGCGGCTTGGTGTCGTCGGTGTTAATTTGGAAGACGTTGGCGTCGATTTTGTCGAGGAAGCCGACGTTACGGCCGCGGTATTCCAGATTGTAGGATTGCTCTTTTTGATAAGTGCCGTCCACGCCGACGTAGCTGTCAACGTTTTGGAACTCGGCTTTGTCGGTGCGGTTGCCTTTTTGGTATTCCTGACGGTAGGTCAGGCGGATGCCGTGGTCGTCGTTGAAGTCGTAGCCGAGTTTGGCGAGGTAGCTGTGCTGTTTCAGACGACTGCCGTGGTTGACATTGCCATTGCCGTCTTTGTAGTCGCGGTTGTTGAGGAAGTTGCCTGCAAACAGGGCATCGAAGCCGTTTTGATAGCCGTAAACCGCTGCGTTGCCGGTTGAGCCTTTATTGCTGCTCAAGCCCGCGCCGAGTTTGAAACCGAAAGGTTTGCCGTCGGTCAGCAGGTCTTTCGCATCAACCGTCGTCACGCGGATGGTACCGCCGACCGCGCCCAAACCCGCGCTCGCCGCGCCCGTGCCTTTTTCGACGTTGATGCTTTTCACCAAAGCGGGGTCAAGCTGGAAGCGGCTTTGGTGGTGGAAAATTTTGGTGGATTGGCTGGTGCCGTCTACTTCCAAATTAATCTTGTCTTCGCCGACGCCGCGGATGCTGTAAAACTGCGCCACGCCGTTACCGCCGCCGACATCCATGCCGATTTGGTCTTTCATGACTTGTTTCAAATCGGTTGAAGTTTCGCGGTCAAGCTGGTTGCGGGTAACGCGGGTCGGTACGGCAGTACCGGTAACGACGACTTCTTTCAGTTCGGCAGTTGCTTCGGGGCGAACGTTGTCTGCATGGGCAAAACCTGAAGACAGTGCCAGCACCATGATGCTGAAACGGAAGGCGGGGGAATGGGGGGATTTCATGTTCTTCCTCTAGTTGAGTGATTAAGGGGTATTGCGTTAAATCAAGAGTGTATATTCTAATATTTTTTGATAATGATTTGCAAACAATATACATTACTCCGAGAATATTAATCATATTTTCAGAGACCTACATTTATTGATGCTCTTTAAACGAATGTGGCAGAAGCCGGATTTTCGGAAGGGCTGGCGATATTTTTGCTGTCGGCATCGCGTTGTTTGATGGCTGCGGCAAGGACGGTGAGGATGGGAAACCTGTGTTTTAAGAAGAGGGGGGGATGCGGATATTTGGATGGAGGGATGGAACATAGAAAAAGGTCGTCTGAAAACGGATTTCAGACGACCTTTTGTGTGCTTAGTCTGCTTTGAGCAGCCTTTTATCCAATTGCGCCTGTATCAGCAGGCCATGGGCGAAGTTGCGGCTGTCGGCGAGGATGAGTTTGCCGCCGTAGCGTTTGGCGATGGCGTCGGCGATGGAGAGTCCGAGTCCGGTGCCTTGTTGTTCCGTGCCGAGTATGCGGTAGAAGGCATCGGTTACGCGGCTGCGTTCGGCGGCGGGGATGCCGGGGCCGTCGTCTTCCACCCAGATGGTGAGGGTGGTCGGGGTCTCGCTGAAACCTATGTCGATGCGGCCGCCTGCGGGGGTGTAGCGGATGGCGTTGTCGGTGAAGGTTTTGATGAGGGTGTAGATTTCGGTGTCGTCGGCACGGATGCGGAGGTCGTTTTCGACGGCGACGCCGATGTCTTGCTGTTTGTTGAGGGCAAGGGGCATGAGTTCTTGTAGCACGCGGCGGAACTGGGCTTGCAGGCTGATGTCGGTCAGGTTGCGTTGGGTCTCGGAGCCTTGGGCACGGGCGTGGGTCAGGAGCTGCTCGAGCAGGTGGCGGTTGCGCTGTATGCTTTGGAGAATGAGTCCGGTCTGTTCGCGGGCTTCGTCCGATTGGGGCAGCTTGGTGAGCCGTTCTGCCTGAAGGGAGAGGGCGGTCAGGGGGCTGCGCAGTTCGTGGGCGGCATCGGCGATGAAGCGTTGCTGGCGGCGGATGTTTTCGCCTGTGCGTTGCAGCAGTTGGTTGATGGCGGTAACGAAGCCTTGTATTTCGCTGGGCACGCCTTCTCCGTCCAGCGGCGAGAGGTCGTCTGAACGGCGTTTGCCGAGGGAGGCGGAAAGGGTTTTGACGGGGCGCATGGCGCGGTAGGTGATCCACACGGTCAGCAGGATCATGAGGGGCAGGGCGATGAGCAGCGGGAGGACGCTTTGGTAGGCGGCGGTGGCGGCGAGGTCGTCGCGGTATTCGGTTTCTTGGAGTACGGCGATTTTGCCTTGCGGGGTTTGGCGGATGTAGGCGCGGTATTCGTCGTCATCATCGTCATCGTCGTCGTCATCAACGCTGCCTTTGATGGTGTGGAATCCTTCGCCGAGTGTGTCGGACAGGGGGACGGTGTCTTCTTGTCCGAAGGTTTGGATGAGGATGTGGTTTTCGCTGCCTATTTGTGTGTAGTCGGTGGTTTTGGGGTTGATATAGGCGGCGGTTTGGCGCAACAGGTCGTCCTGAAGCTCTTCGGCTTCATGGTAGGTTTGGTAATAGGAGAATGCGCCTGCGATGATGGACAAAGGCAGGAACATCAGTATCAGGGCGATGCTGATACGGACTTGCAGGGATTGTTTGAGGGTCTGGATAAAGTGATGCATAGTGTGTTTGGTGAGGCTGTTTTAGGTTTTGTTATAGTGGATTAACTTTAAACCGGTACGGCGTTGCCTCGCCTTAGCTCAAAGAGAACGATTCTCTAAGGTGCTGAAGCACCAAGTGAATCGGTTCCGTACTATCTGTACTGTCTGCGGCTTCGTCGCCTTGTCCTGATTTAAAGTTAATCCACTATATTGATTATGGCATGGGCGGGCATGGATGTGCGGATTGGGGTTTCAGACGACCTCTTTGGCGACCAGCCAGCCTACGCCGCGTACGTTTTGGATGTGTTCTTTGCCGAGCTTTTTGCGCAGGGCGTGGATGAGGAAATCGACGGCGTTGCTCTCGACTTCTTCGCCCCAGCCGTAGATTTTGTCTTCAAGGTCGCTGCGGGAGAGGATGATGCCGGGACGCATCATCAGGGCTTGGAGAACGGCAAATTCTTTGTTGCTCAGGAGGACGGGTTTGTCTTGTCCTTTGACTTCGACTTGGTAGGTGGCGGGGTTGAGGGTGAGCGCGCCGTTGGTTAATAGGGTTTGGCTGTGGCCGCTGTGGCGGCGCAGGACGGCGCGCATACGGGCTTGCAGCTCCGCCATGTCGAAGGGTTTGACGATGTAGTCGTCGGCGCCGCCGTCCAGTCCGTTGAGGCGGCTGTGGAGGTCGTCGCGGGCGGTAACGATGAGGACGGGGGTTTGGCTGCCTTCGTGTCGGATTTGGGTGAGGACGTCCAACCCGTCTTTGCCGGGCAGGCCGAGGTCGAGCAGCAGCAAGTCGTAGTTCTGCGCCTGAAGGGCGGTAGAAACTTGGCTGCCGTTTTTGACCCAATCGACGGCATAGCCGCTGTCTTTGAGGTTGGCGGCTACGGCTTGGGCAATCATATTGTCGTCTTCTGCAAGCAATACGCGCATGGTGTTCTCCTTAATCAGCGGGAAGGATAGCAGGGGAAAATTAGGAGGGGTTTAGCGGGAGGTCGTCTGAAAGGGGCGGCTGGTTTTCAGACGACCTTTTGTTGCTTTTCCGTACTTGATTGGGTTTCCTTCGGCGTGGGTTCTGCCGGGTATGGTGGACATTTTCTTCTAAAGGAATACTGCGTTTGAATGGTCTGCCGATTTTGCCAAAAGGTCGTCTGAAAACCCCGATTCCGTTTTCAGACGACCTTTTGTCTTTACAGCAACACAATATCGTATTGTTCCTGCGTGTAGGCGGTTTCGACTGCCAGCGAAATCGGTTTGCCGATAAAGTCGATGAGCATTGCCAGCGATTGCGATTCTTCGTCGAGGAAGAGGTCGATGACGTTGGGTGCGGCGAGGATGCGGAAGGACTGCACGTCGTAACGGCGGGCTTCGCGGACGATTTCGCGCTGGATTTCGTAGCAGATGGTCTGCGGCGTTTTCAGACGACCCCTGCCTTGGCAGGACGGGCAGGGTTCGCAGAGGATTTGGCTGAGATTTTCGCGCGAACGTTTGCGGGTCAGCTCGACCAAACCCAAGCTGGTGAAGCCGTTGAGGGTAACGCGGGTGCGGTCGAAGGCGAGGGCTTTGGCAAGCTCTTGCAACACGGCTTCGCGGTGCGCTTCCTGCGCCATGTCGATGAAGTCGATGATGATGATGCCGCCAAGGTTGCGCAACCGTAATTCGCGGGCGATGGTGTGGCAGGCTTCGAGGTTGGTGCGGAAGATGGTTTCGTCGAAGTTGCGCGCGCCGACGAAGCCGCCGGTGTTCACGTCTATCGTGGTCATGGCTTCGGTGGACTCGATAATCAGGTAGCTGCCGAAGTTGAGGTTGACGCGCGGTTGCAGGGCGCGGCTGATTTCCTGCTCGACGTTGTGGGTTTCAAACAGCGGGCGTTCACCTTTGAACAGCTCTATCCTGCCCAATGCGCCGTGGACGTATTGCTCGGCGAAACGGGTCATGCGGCGGTGGTTTTCGGTTGAATCGACCAGGATTTTCTGCGTGTCGAGGCTGAACATATCGCGCAACACGCGCAGGCTCAAAGGCAAATCCTGATACAGCAGGGTTTCCGGCGGCTGGGTTTTCGCTTGTTCTTGAATGTGTTCCCACACTTTGGTCAGGTAGTGGATGTCGGACAGAAGCTGCTCGTCGGTGGCGTTTTCGGCGTTGGTGCGGATGATGTAGCCGTGGCACGCGTCTTCGGGCAATAGATTAGTCAGGCGTTCGCGCAGGCTGTTGCGTTCGGCATCGTCTTCGATGCGCTGGGAAATACCGATGTGGTCTTCCTGCGGAAGGTGGACGAGGAAACGCCCGGCCAAGGAGATTTGGGTGGAAAGGCGCGCGCCTTTGGTGTTAATCGGGTCTTTGATGACCTGCACCAAAACCGACTGCCCTTCAAACAGCATATGCTCGATGCGCTGGGTTTCGTCGGGGTTGCGGCGTTGTTCGAGGACATCGACGATGTGCAGAAACGCGGCGCGTTCCAAACCGATGTCGATAAACGCGCTCTGCATCCCTGGCAACACGCGGCGCACCACGCCCAGATAAATATTGCCGACCAGACTGTGGCCGCTGTTGCGTTCGATGTGCAGCTCGCAGATATTGTTTTCTTCCAACACTGCCACGCGCGTTTCCTGCGGCGTAATGTTGACGAGCACGGTTTCGGGCGGACGGACGGCGTCCTTCGGGATGGGGATTCCTGAAAGCATGGTTTTAGTTCCTGATTTTTAATAAGAAAAATAGTAGATTAAATTTGAACCAGACTGATGTTGCTCAAACCTGGAAATAATCGGCTGATTGTGTTGCTGTTCTGACTCAAATTTAATCTACCACCCGCTTGCCGTCGGTTTCGTGGAAAATATAGTGGATTAACTTTAAACCAGTACGGCGTTGCCTCGCCTTAGCTCAAAGAGAACGATTCTCTAAGGTGCTGAAGCACCAAGTGAATCGGTTCCGTACTATCTGTACTGTCTGCGGCTTCGTCGCCTTGTCCTGATTTAAAGTTAATCCACTATAAATGGCAAAAGCGTTTCGGATTGCCGTTTATCATACTTTAAAAACGGCGTTTTGGTACATGGGCGGCAGGCAGCCCTTACGCCCCGAAAACAAAGATTCAGGCAAAATAGCCAATTTCAAGTATTGTAAAATAAACCATATGCCCATATAGTGAACCCCATTAGAACTCTGAAAACAATCATGCAAACCGTTACGATGTACACAGGCGCGTTCTGCCCCTACTGCACCATGGCTAAAAAGCTGCTGCATTCGCTGGGCGTCGCCGAAATCAACGAAATCCGCGTCGACCGCAGCCCCGAAGCCTTTGCCGAAATGCAGCAGCTTTCCGGGCAGCGCAGCATACCGCAAATTTTCATCGGCGATACCCACGTCGGCGGCTTCACCGATTTGTACGGCCTGCACCGCGAAGGCAGGCTGGATTCTTTATTAAACCCGTAACTTTAAACCCAACTAGGAAAACAAAATGAGCGAAGAATTGCAACCCGTATTCAGCATCGAACGCCTGTTCGTCAAAGACCTGTCTTTGGAAGTGCCCAACGCCCCCCAAATCTTTTTGGAACAAGGCGAGCCTGAAGTCGATATGCGCGTTTCCACCAACAGCGAGAAGCTGGAAGACGGTTACTACAACGTTGACGTAACCGTTACCGTAACCGCCAAACTCAACGCCGAACGCACCATGTTCCTCAACGAAGTGACCCAAAGCGGCATCTTCCGTTTGGAAAACATCCCTGAAGAAGACGTTCAACTGCTCTTAGGCGTAGCCTGCCCGAACATCCTCTTCCCTTACGCACGCGAAGCCATTTCCACCAGCGTAACCCGCGCCGGCTTCCCGCCCGTACTGCTCGCTCCGATCAACTTCGAAGCCATGTACCAGCAACAACAAGAAGGCAACGCATAATCCGCGTTCCCTGTATGTCAAAAGGTCGTCTGAAAAATGTTTCAGACGACCTTTTTGTATGGCGGATTTCAATAACACGATGCTTTGTTTGCCCGTTATAGTGGATTAACTTTAAACCAGTACGACGTTGCCTCGCCTTAGCTCAAAGAGAACGATTCTCTAAGGTGCTGAAGCACCAAGTGAATCGGTTCCGTACTATCTGTACTGTCTGCGGCTTCGTCGCCTTGTCCTGATTTAAAGTTAATCCACTATATTTGCGTTTGAGGCGGTGTGGGACGGTTGATGGGCATTTTCTGTTTTGTTCACCGTAAACCCTTGTGGGTGTAATGAAGCGGATGAACAAAAAAAGGAGGCAATCCCCCACAGGATTGCCCCAATACCTCAAATCAGAGATTTACGCTTCACAAACAATACAGGCTTTCGCCTGCGGCTTTACCTGCACGGCTCAACTCCGTGCGGGTAAACTTTTGTTCCGAGGGAGTGAGTCTCGAAACATCCACTTGCAAGCTGGAAGCTTGCAGTAGGAAACCGGAGTATCAAATCTTACCGGTACGGCTGTAATTTGATGTAACGAAATTTACGCGAAAAATTTGGGTTTGCCAAGTGGTTTACATTATTTTTTCATGTAAAATATATATTTATAATATTCCAATATTTATAAAAAATCTAAAATATAATTCTATTAATTTTAAATTTTTATAAATATTAAAATTATATTTTTATAAATTTGGCATTATATTCTTTAAAGGATGGTTGGTGCAATTGATTTTTTAAAAATGTTATTTTATAACGCTTTGATTTTAAATTAAATTAAATTTAATATGTTAATCAAAATTTTGCATCATATTTATGTTTTACGGGAAATACGCCGGTTTTTTCCTCTGTTGCCCGTTTAATGGGGCTGAATATCCATTTTATCCAAAGAGTTAATGTGAAAAATTCTCAATTGAAGATTTGTTACTATCGTTGTTAATTTTCGATTTAATAGAAATGATAAAAGCCCGAATATGACGGGCTTTGCTTTTTGTTGTAACTGTATGTAATTCAATAAAATCCCTGTTCGCCTTCGGGACGGGTTTTGAAGCGTTTGTGCAGCCAAAAATACTGCTCGGGATTTTCCCTTGCACGCGCTTCGATAAAGTCGTTCATGCGTTGGGTGTCGGCTACAACGTCGTCTGAAGGGAAGTTTTCCCATGCCGGATAGAAGCGCAGCGTAACGGTGTTGTCGGCATTGCGCGTAGGGATGGCGGGGATGACTTTGGCTTTCGTCATGCTGGCGATGCGGCTTAAGCCTGTAATCGTGGCGGTGGGGATGCCGAAGAAGTTGACGAAAATGGAGTCGTTGCGGCCGAAATCTTGGTCGGGCAGGTAAAGGAAGGGGGCATCGCTTTTGCGCAGTTGCTTGATAATCGCGCGCAGGCCTTCGGTGCGGCCGATAAGGAAGACGTTGTTGTAGCGGTGGCGGCCTTTGAGGATTTGTTCGTCCAACGCTTTGTTTTTTTGGTGTGAATACATGCTGGTCAGCGGCACGTCCTGATTGAGGGTGTAAACCGCCATTTCAAATGCGGTGAAATGCGGATAAAGCAGGATGACTTTTTCGCCCGCCGCGAGCGCGTTATCAAGATGGTGTTTGTCTTGATAATGCACAAACTTGCGCAGCCTTTCGGCAGGCGCGTACCAATACAGGCCGTATTCGAGCATCAGCTTTGCCATGTGCTGAAAATGGCGTTTGAGCACGGCTTTGCGTTTGTCTTTGCTCCATTCGGGAAAGCATTTTCTGAGGTTGGTCTCGCCGACTTTGCGGCGCGGTTTGACGGCGTAATAGGCAAGGATGCCCACTGCGTCGGCGATTTTGTGTATGGCTTTGAAGGGCAGGAGCTGGATGAGGTAGAGGAGGAAAAAGGCGGCTTTCATGTCGTCTGTTGAGGAATGGGGCGGGAAAAAGGGAATTATAACGGAAAGGGCTGTTTTTCAGGCGGATTGAGGTGGGGAAAGCCGGAAGGATTGGCGGCATTTTTGAAACCGGTGTTTTCAGGAGACGCGGTCTGTCCGCAGGCATGGTTTCAAACTTGTCTGCGGATGGGCAGGGTTTGTTATTTGAAAAAACGGCCGCAGCAGGCTTTGAATTTTTTGTGCGAACCGCAGATGCAGTCTTGTTTCATGCCGGGTAAGGGCGTGGTCGGGTCGATGAAATACCAGCGGTTGCCGATTTTGACGAAGGCAGATAATTCATGATGGCACGCTGTTTCCTGACCGTCTTGAAAATAGGCTTTGAATTCGACTTGGGCATGTTGTTTGCCGACATTGGCGTGTTGTATGACTTCCAAACCCAGCCAATGAGTCGTCTGACTCCATGCCAGCATATCGGCTTGGTCGAGCAGGTGTTGCTGGGAAGGGACAGTCGTTTCAACGATATAGGCGATATCGTGCAAAACATAGGCGCTGTATCTGGAGCGCATCAGCTGTTCGGCGGTTTGCGGCAGGCTTTCGTGGCGGTGGAACGGGGCGCAACAGTCGTTGTAGGCTTGTCCTGAAGAGCAGGGACAGGTTTGGGGAGCGGTCATTTTGGTTTGGAGCAGGTGGTGTTTGGGAAAGGTTTGCGGTTTGGCTGTCGGGGATTCAATCGACTAATTTTTTGCCTAAGATGACAACATCGGCTTGCTGCATTCCTAAATCGCATACGGCGGGCAATCGCCCCCATTCCGTAAAGCCGAACTGGTGAAACAGGTGCAGGCTGGGGTAGTTGTGTCCGAAGATGACTGCCAATATGTTTTTAATGCCCAAGGACGGTGCGCGTTCGAGCACATTTTGCAGCAGGATTTTGCCTACGCCGATACCGCGCGCGTCATGGCGGACATAGAGGCTGATTTCTGCGCTGATGTGATAGGCGTGGCGCGGGTAGTAGTCGCTGAGGCTGCACCAAGCCAAAACCGTACCTTCATGATTTTTCAATACATACAGAGGCCGCTTGCCGCCGTGCGCGTCGAACCATGGTTTGCGTTCGGCAATGCTGACGGGCGTCAGGTCGGCAGTGGATTGGCGGGCGGCTATGGTGCTGTTGTAAATCTCGACAATGTCGGGCAGGTCGGTTTTGGCGGCTTCGGTGATGGTGTATTGCATTCAGACGACCTTAACAGGCTATTGAATCAGTTTGGAAACGGTTTTGAAGGCGGGGTGGCGGGCGTCGCCCAACAATTGGAACAAAATGCTTTCCACATTGGAAACGGTGGCGCGGGCTTCGCGCATTTGCACCAGACCGTTTTCTTTGTTTGCGGGGGAGCGGGATGTCGTGCATTCAAAGGGGACGTAAACATTGAAACCTTCCAAGCGCAAATCCAATACGGTTTGCAGCATGCAGATATGGGTTTCTGCGCCGATTAAGATGATGTTTTGGACGGCTGCCTGCGTCAGAATCGCGTGCGTTTCAGGAGAAAGGGCAGAGAAACGGGTTTTTTCGATAAAAGGCGTGGTTTCGGGCAGCAGCAGCGATACGGCGGGAACCGTTTTGCCCAAGCCTTTCGGATATTGCTCGGTCACGGCAAATGGGACGCCTAAGGCGTGAAGCCCCTGTATCAGGATACGGCTGTGGTGCAGCATATCGTCTTTGTCGTGCAGGGCGGGGAGGAGGCGTTCTTGGATGTCGATAATCAGACACAGGGTGTTTTCGGGATTCATAAATATTCCTTTCGCGCCAAGTGGAGGGTGTATTCATTATAGCGAAAGCCGGTGTGTCTGTAATGGCTGCGGTTTTGATGGGCGCGTTTTCATTTTGCGCAGGATGGTATAGTGGATTAACTTTAAATCAGGACAAGGCGACGAAGCCGCAGACAGTACAGATAGTACGGCAAGGCGAGGCAACGCCGTACTGGTTTAAAGTTAATCCACTATAAAGCTCCGGATGGCGAGGCGCGGCTTCGGTTTGAAGCGCATCTGCCGTTCAAAACGTATACGGTTGGCATGGGAAGTTTGAATCTGATTTGACATTTTTCAGACGACCCTTTGCATGAATTTTCTTTCTTAATTCAAACACAAACTTTTAGGACGGTAGAATTCGCCTTGCACTAACCCTTCCCGCCTGCTTGTGCAGACGGGATGTCATATAAGGAGCATTTCATAATGAAGAAAATTCTGATTTTGTCTTTACTCGCACTGCCTGCGTTGGCTGCGGCGGAAGTTCATTTTTACGGCGATTTGAAAGCCGGAGTGGAAGCTTCCAACACCCAATACGGCAGCCACAGAATTTCCAATAACGGCGTAAGCGACATGGGCAGCTATGTCGGTATGCGCGGTTCGCATCCTATCGGCGGCAGCAATGATGTATTGTGGCAGGTCGAACAAGATACGCCCTTGGGTTCGAAAACCGGTGCCAAAGATACTTGGCGCAGCCGCAACCAAGGCAGCGGAGAAACTTATATCGGCTTCGGGCGTTAAAAGAAATAAGGTTCTATCCCGGTTAAGATAAGCAACAGGTCGTCTGAAAACGTTTCGCATGGGGGCGGATGTTTTCAGACGACCTTTTTGTCTATATTTAGGAGCGCGTTTGTATTCGCACTGACTTGCAATGGGAAGATTGGTACAGCGTGTGACCGATACCCCGCTATCACTGGTTTTGACGGCAGAAGCGGAGCTTGCAAACCAATCTTTTGATTAAACGCTTTATTTAGCCTGAGCGTTTTTCTGTTCTTGGATAATCCATTTGGCCAAATCCGCACCCAAAACTTTGGCCGTCCGGTTCAGGACGGAACAAGAACCTTTAAAACCGCCAAACATGCCGCCCATAGAATTGCGGGATAAGGTGGTTTTTTTGACTTGTTTGCCGTCAATATACAAAGTCACAGAAACAGCCAAGCCCTTGGCGTGTCCCACAAAGGCATTGCCTGCGCTCATGGCGGAAGTGATGGCGATGTCTGCGTAAGTGTCTTGTTTCAGACCATCGCGAACGACGGTTACACCGTTTTTTGCCGCGCTTTCCCGCAAGGATTCGGACATGATGCTGCCGACTTCTAAACACTCGGATACGATGCGGTTATCAATCTCTTCTTTATCGCGATAGGGGATGCTTTCATCAATATGAACATCGGCACCGGCGAATGCGGAAGCGGACAAGAAGGCGGCAATGAGGAAGCGTTTGGCGGACATGATGGGTACCCAAGATGAAATGTTAAAAAGAGTGAATATTCTATAATGTTATTTTTACTTAATCAATATAGATTGAATGGGTAAATCGATGGAATGCCGGGCCGGAAGTTTCGCTGAAATTTAGGCATGCCTTTTTGCTTGTAGATCAGAAAAAAATAACGGCTGCCCGAGTGGCTTCCAAAATTTTTTGAAACTGCTTGAGAAGGCATTTATGGGGTATTGGGGCGGTGGGTTTGCTGTTTTTGGCGCAGTGCCGTAATCTGCTCTTTGAACTATATTATAATGCGCTGATTGTTTTTATTAGATTAATCTGACATGACCGCTTATACGCAACAGCTCGACCAAAAAATCCAATACTTGCAACAGCTTTTCCAAGGTTTGGATTTTCCTGAAATTCAAGTTTTCAAATCCCCCGAACAGCATTATCGGATGCGCGCCGAATTCCGCATCTGGCACGAAGGCGGCGAAATGTTTTACGCCATGTTCGAACGCGGGCAGAAAGCGAGCGGCGCAAGCCTGATACGTTGCGACCAATTTCCTGCTGCTTCAGAGTCTATCAACGCATTAATGCCCAAGCTCATCGAAGCCGCCGCGCAAAATCCCGAACTCAAAAACCGCTGGTACGCCGTTGAATTTTTGTCTGCACTGAGCGGCGAGATGCTCGTTACCATGATTTACCACAAAAAACTGGGCGAAGCGTGGCAGCGTGCCGCCGAAACCTTGGCGCGGGAATTGGGCATCCATATCATCGGTCGGAGTAGGGGGCAGAAAATTGTTTTGACTCAAGACTATATAACCGAAGAGCTGAACGTAAACGGCAAAGCCTTCCGCTACCGCCAAGTCGAAGGCAGCTTTACCCAGCCCAACGCCCGCGTGTGCGAAAAAATGCTCGGCTGGGCGTGCGATGTCGCGCAAAACCTGAGCGGCGACCTGCTCGAACTTTACTGCGGTAACGGCAATTTCACCCTGCCGCTTTCGCAGCATTTCTGTCAGGTGTTAGCGACCGAAGTGTCCAAAACTTCCGTTTACGCCGCGCAGTGGAACATCGAAGCGAACCAAAGGGACAACATCAAAATCGCCCGCCTCTCCGCCGAAGAATTTACCGAAGCTTATACGCAAAGCCGCGAATTCCGCCGCCTGCAAGAGCAGGGCATCTCGCTGAAAGAGTATGGTTTTTCCACGATTTTTGTCGATCCGCCCCGCGCCGGCGTCGATGATGAAACGCTGAAGCTGGTTTCGCAATTCGACAACATTATCTATATTTCCTGCAATCCCGAAACCTTGCGCGCGAACCTTGATACACTTTGCCAAACCCATACTGTCGAACACGCCGCCTTGTTTGACCAGTTCCCGTTTACGCACCATATCGAAAGCGGCGTTTATTTGAAGAAGAAATAAAGAAGCGGATTTGAAAAGGTCGTCTGAAAATTTTCAGACGACCTTTTTTCGTTTTACAGAATCTTCAGCAAATCCGAAGGCGCTGCGATACGGTGGTCGAACGGCCAAGTTTCGGTTTGGTCTTCGGCGGCGATATAGCCCCAGTCGGCAAGTACGGTTTTCATGCCCGCGTTGCGTCCGGCCTGCATGTCGCGTTCGGCGTCGCCGACGTAAACCGTGTGTTGCGGGTCGGCGTGGATTTGTTCGCACGCATACAGCATGGGTTTGACGCTGGGTTTGGATTCGCCGCAGGTGTCGCCGCTGACGACGACGGCGGGCGGGATGGCGAAGCCGAGTTTGGGGACGAGTTTGTCGGTGAAGCGCATGGGTTTGTTGGTGATGATGCCCCATTTGATGCCGCGTTTGTCGAGTTCGGCAATCATTTCGTTCACGCCGTCGAACAGCGTGGTTTTGTCGGCATAGCAGAGGCTGTATGCTTCAAGGCATTCTTGCCGCCATGCTGCGAAATCAGGATGTTCGGCAGTCATGCCGACGCCGATTTTCAACAGGCCGGCTACGCCGTGGCTGGCATACGGGCGGATTTCCGCGATGCTTTTTTCGGGCAGGTTGTGGCGGCGCAATACGGTGTTGAGTGCGCCGCCGAGGTCTAGGGCGGTGTCGGCGAGCGTGCCGTCGAGGTCGAACAATACGGCTTGTATCATGTGTTTTCCTTTGGTTTTTCGGTGGGGTCGTCTGAAAAGGGTTTCAGACGACCTTTGGATTTAGTGGTGGTGATGGTGCGCGCTATCGGTTTCATTGGCACACAAGACGCTGTTGGGATGCGGATGGCGTTCGCTTTCGATTTGGATGGTGCAGTGTCCGATGTTTTTGTGGGACAACTCGTGTTCGATGCGGTAGGCGATTTGTTCGGATTCGGCAACGGTCATGCTGCCGTCCACGACGATATGGCAGGATAAGACGTTGATATTACTGGTAATCGTCCAGACGTGTAAGTCGTGGACGGATTTGACGCCGTCGGTGTTGCGGATGACGGCGAGCAGGTCGTCGGTGTGGATGTTTTCGGGCGCGCCTTCCATGAGGATGTGCAGCGTTTGTTTGAGCAGGCTCCAGCCGCTGCGCCCGACCAGCGCGGCAACGAACACGCTGGCGAGCGGATCCGCCCATTTCCAGCCGAACGCCATCATGAGCACGGCGGCGGCAATCGCGCCGACCGAGCCGACGAGGTCGCTTAAAACGTGCAGATACGCGCCGCGCATGTTGACGTTGGCTTCGGTGTCGCTGTTTTTCAGCATATAAACTGCCACGCCGATGTTGACCAGCAGGCCGACGACGCTGATGACGAGCATCCCCAGCGTGGCGATTTCGGGCGGATAAAGCAGACGTTTGACGGCTTCGTAGAAAATCAGCACGGCGATAACCACCAGCGACAAGCCGTTGAACATGGCGGTGAGGATTTCAAACCGTTTGTAGCCGAAGGTCTTTTGCAGCGTGGTTTCTTTTTCGCCGAGTTTGAACGCCCACAACGCCACGCCCAAGGAAAATGCGTCGCTGAACATATGCCCTGCGTCGGAAAGCAGCGCGAGCGAGTGGGTCAGCCAGCCGCCGAACGCCTCCAGCAGCATAAAGGCGGCGACGATGACGAACGACACGCGCAATACTTTTTTGTTGGCGGTATGCGTGTGGTTGTGGGAATGGTCGTGATGTTGATGTGCCATATTCTTTGTTCGAGGTCGTCTGAAAATCCGGATTCAGAGTTTTCAGACGACCTTTTTGCCTTGTTTCAAACCCTGCTCGAAATCTTCCAACATGTCCAATTCAAAGCGGCTGAATCCCGCTTTTTCGCGCGCTTCGATGTTCACATAGCCGCGGAAGATAAACATATCGTAACGGGCAATCAGACTGCGGAACAGGGCGACAGGTTCCAAACCGCGTTCGCGGCAGAGGTGTTGATACCAATGGTTGCCGATGGCGACATGGCCCACTTCGTCGCGGTAAATGATGTCCAACACGCCGCAGGTTTCCGAATCGCCGCGCTGTTCCACCTTTGCGCGTATCCCCGGCGTAACGTCCAGCCCGCGCGCTTCCAATACGCGCGGCACCAACGCCATGCGCAACAGCGGGTCGTAGGCGGTTTTATACGCCATGTCCCACAAATGGTTGTGCGCCTCGAAATCGCCGTAATCGAAGCCGAAAGCGCGCAGCCTTTCGCGCATCAGGCGGAAGTGGTACACCTCTTCCTTCGCCACCCGCACCCAGTCGCGCACAAACTGAAACGGCAACGTACGGAAACGGTATGCCGCGTCCAAAGCCAGATTGATGGCGTTGAACTCGATATGCGCAATCGCGTGCAGCATCGCCGCATAGCCTTCGGTCGTGTTCATCTTGCGCGGCGTCAGTTGCGACGGCGCGACCAAAACAGGCTTCGGCGGCCGTCCCACGTGGCGGAAGTCCAGCGGCGCAGCGTTTGTTTCAGCCCCGTCCATGTTCTGAACGGCGGCAAACGCCTCGTCCGTCAGCCGTCCTTTTTCATCGGGGTCGTCTGAAAGCAGGGCAAGTTCCAGCAAAGCATAGATATCAGGTTTCATTCCAAGTCTGCCGTTTTTCGGAAAACAAACATTATAGCGTTTAAAAAAAACAATATAAGGAATATAATCTTTACAATTTGGCATTCCGCGTCAAAAACCATTAAATACCACAGTTTGCGCAGTCGGCATACATTAAAGAATTGTGAAACCCGATTGTCTTTTCCGCAGGAAAAAATCCCGCAGCTTCAAAAAATTAGCCCTCGGGAAACACTGTTTGCAAAATGTAAACCGCCCATAAGCGGCTTGCATTGTTATTTTGTAACATCGATACTGGGCGCCACACCCCTTCCAACAAGGAAAAATAATGATGAAACAACACAACCTGTTCAAATTCCTCGCCGCTTGCTCCCTGACCGCGACCATCGGTTTCGCACAGGCAGGCGCAGTGGATGCACTCAAGAAATTCAACAACGACGCCGACGGTATCAGCGGCAGCTTCACCCAAACCGTCCAAGGCAAAAAGAAAACCCAAACCGCACACGGTACTTTCAAAATCCTGCGTCCGGGCCTATTCAAATGGGAATACACCAAACCCTACAAACAAACCATCGTAGGCGACGGCCAAACCATTTGGCTCTACGACGTTGATTTGGCACAAGTGACCAAGTCCGCCCAAGACCAAACCATCGGCGACAGCCCCGCCGCCATCCTCTCCAACAAAAACGCCCTTGACAGCAGCTACTCCCTCAAAGAAGACGGCTCGTCCAACGGCATCGACTACGTCTTGGCAACACCCAAGAAAAACAACGCCGGCTACCAATACATCCGTATCGGTTTCAAAGGCGACAACCTCGCCGCCATGCAGCTGAAAGACAGCTTCGGCAACCAAACCTCCATCAGCTTCGGCGGCTTGAATACCAAGCCCAACCTCTCGCGCGGCGCATTCAAGTTCACCCCGCCCAAAGGCGTGGATGTGTTGAGCAACTGATGGTTTGATCATAAAAAGGTCGTCTGAAAGGTTTCAGACGACCTTTTTGTTTTTGAGGTTGTCGGTGATGCGTGTTTGAGTGGAAAACGCCTCTAGCCGACACAATCCGGATTTGATGCTGCCGGTCGGATGGCAGGTAGGAAAAGTTCAAAGCGTCGTAACAAAGCGGATACCAAAAGGTCGTCTGAAAATATTTCAGACGACCCCGTTCGTTTACGCTTCAGGCTTTTTCGCCAACATGGTAACAAACTTAAACTGTATCGGGTTGCCTGCCGCATCTTTCGCGTGCATGGCGCCGAGTTCCTCTTTGTATTCGTCAATCTCCCAGTCGCGGTAGTATTCGCGCAACTCGCCTTCTTTAAATTTAAACGGGAAAGGCATAGGGCAGGGGAAGTCTTCAGTGTCCATCGCCGAAACGATCAGGTTGTAGCCGCCCGGGTTGGTGTGCGCCTGCATATCGGCAATCACTTGCGGCACGAAACGCGGATACAGGAACATAAACACAACGGTCGCCACGATATAGTCGAAATGATCTTGAAGGTTGGCGGCATTCAAATCATATTCCACCGCCTGCACGTCCAAGCCCTCGATGCGCGCCAACTCGTTGACGTTTTGCACCGCCTGCGGATTGTTGTCCACGGCGGTTACGTCAAATCCTTTCAAACCTAAAAACAGCGCATTGCGTCCCTGACCGCAGCCCATATCCAAAGCCTTGCCCGCAGGAACGATATTTTCAGCCGCCACTACCGCCGAATGGGTCGCGCTCATGCCGTATTTTTTATGGAAATAATCTTTTGCCGCGCAATAAAGCGAGAGCTTGATTTCCGTGTCGTCCGTCAAAGGCTCGACCGTAAACTGTTGTTGTGGCGCAATCATGTGATCGCCGTCTTCGGCAGTCAGCTCGACAGAAGCATTATCAGCTTCCGTCAATTTCAGACGACCTTGCAATACGTTCAGGCAAGCCCATTCCCCTTCGTCAAACGCATGACCCGCCCGCAGCGCGTCGGGAATCTCGTCTGCCTGCCAAACCGGCAGTTCCTCATAACAAAAAAGCGCCATTTGTCCATCCATCGTCGGTTCCTTCTAATCTGTTTTTGATAAGGTGCATATTATATGCCTGTTTCGAGCAGGGCATTGAATTATCGGTTTGCCTGCTGACGCATTTGAAGAATCGGGTTGCTGTAAACTGCTTATTTTCAGTTTGCGTACTGCCCGTCTAACCTTATTTTCAGGCGTGAACGGCAGACCGTCGGATTTGTTTTCAAGAATTTGGTTTTTCGCAGGAAGACTAGTATAAAATCCCACTTTATTTTTTTCTCCCCGTCCTTATCCCATGCGCCTGACCCACATCAAACTCTCCGGCTTCAAATCTTTTACCGACCCGACCACGATTCATGTGCCGGGGCAGCTTGTTGCGGTTATCGGGCCGAACGGCTGCGGCAAGTCGAATGTGATTGACGCGGTGCGCTGGGTGTTGGGCGAGGCTTCGGCAAAGCAGCTTCGCGGCGAAAGTATGCAGGACGTGATTTTTAACGGTGCGGCGACGCGCCGTCCTGCGCCGAGGGCTTCGGTGGAGCTGGTGTTTGACAACAGCGACCACAGTTTGCAGGGGGCGTGGGGGCAGTATGCCGAGGTGAGCATCAAGCGGCAGCTGACACGTCAGGGCGAATCGACGTATTTCATCAACAATCAGACCGTGCGCCGCCGCGACATTACCGATTTGTTTCTGGGTACGGGCGTGGGTGCGCGCGGTTATGCCGTTATCGAGCAGGGGATGATTTCGCGCATCATCGAAGCGCGACCGGAGGAGTTGCGCGCCTATATCGAGGAGGCGGCGGGCGTGTCCAAATATAAGGAACGCCGCAAGGAGACGGAAGGTCGTCTGAAAGACACGCGCGAGCATTTGCAGCGTTTGGGCGATTTGCAGAACGAATTGGCGCGTCAGGTGGAAAAGCTGGAGAAACAGGCGGAAACTGCCGAACGCTACAAATCCCTGACCGCGCAGTTGAACCAACAACAGGATTTGCTCGATTACGCCCAATGGCAGCAATCGCTTGCTGCCGCAGATAAGGCAACCGCGCAGCATCAATCTTTGCAGGCGCAACAGGACGAAACTGCTGCACAAGTTCAGGCGTTAAACGACGAAATACACGCCTTGCAGACCGCCGAACAGTCGCAGCAGCAGGCGGTACATGAACTGAGCAACAAACGCGGCGTGTTGCGCGAGCAGATTGCCCGTTTGGAAGAACAAATCCGCCATCAGCAAAACCTGCACCAACGCATCGAACGCGACAAACAGGCGGCGCAGGCGCAGATGCAGCGTATCCATCAGGAGCAGCAGCAAATCCGCGTGCAGCTTGAAGAAAACGAGTTGCAGGCCGAAGAAAAGCAAACCGAGTTGGCGGAATGGGCGATGCAGGTTGCCGAACACGAAGAGCGTCTGCCCGAATTGGAAGAAGCCCAAGCCACGCTCAACGCCGCCTTCCAAACCCAGCAGGACGAGGCAAACCGCATCCGCCGCGAACTGGCGTTGAAGCAGCAGCAGCTTGCCCATGCCGGACAAACCGTTGCCAAGCACGAAGAGCGCAAAGGTCGTCTGAAACAGGAAAACCAAGCCCTGAACCTGCCCGACGAAGCCGAAACCGCCGCCGCGCAGGAAGCCGCCGCCTTGTTGCAAAGCCAGCAAGAGCATTACGAAGAACAAATCATTGCCGCGGAAGAAGCCTTACACGCCGCCCGCGAGGCGTTTCAGACGGCCTCAAACCGCTTCCAAAGCCTGAAACAGCAACACATCACCTTGCAGGCGCAGCAGCAGGCGTTGTCGCAAATCCTGTCGCAACAGCAGGAAGCCGCCGACTTCTGGCAGGCAACCGACCACGCCGCCGCGCCGCAGCTGTGGCAACACATCACCGCGCCCGCCGAGTGGCAGCACGCCTTGTCCGTCATCCTTGCCGAACGCCTGCACGCCCGCGCCGTGCCGCACAGCTTCGTGCCGCCCGCGCCGTTTCCGCAAGGGCAGGCGGCATGGCTTTCAGACGACCTCTCCGGCGGCATCAAAAAATCCCTACCCGTACAGGCATTGCTGAACCAAATCCAAGCGCAGCCGCCGTTTCAGACGGCATTACACCACTGGCTCGACGGCGTATTGTGCGCGCCCGATTTGAGCTACGCCCTCGCGCATCAAAGCGATTTGGGCGCACACCAAATCTGGCTCACGCCCGAAGGCCATCAGGTCGACAAAGTCAGCGTCCTGCTCTATGCCAAGCCCGCGCAGGAAAGCCTGATTGCCCAAAAAGCGCGTCTCGACGGCATCGTGTCCGAACTGGAAAACCTCGCCCCCGAACTCTCCGCCGCCGAAGCCGCGTTCAAACAGGCGGAGGCTGCTGTGCGCTCGTCTGAAGTGCAACACAAAAATCTGATGCAGCAGCAACAGCAGCACACGCGCCAATACAGCCAAGCGCAGCAACGCGCCGCCGAACTTCTGGCGCGTACCAACCAAGGGCAAATCCGCCGCGAACACATCGAGCGCGAACTGGCCCAGTTGGCGGAAGAACAGACCGTGTTGCAACACACGTCCGACGGGCTTTCAGACGACATCGCTACTTTGCAGGAAGCCGCCGCCGAACTCGAACACCAACAGCAAACCACCGCGCACAGCCGCCAGGAGCAGCAAGGCCGTCTGAAACAGGCGCAGCTTGCCCTGTTGGAAGCCAACCGCCAATACGGGCTGGCGGAAGTCGCCGTCCACAAGCTCAACCAGCAAAAACAAAACTACCAGCAGCAAATCGCCCGGCTCGAACAGCAAACCCTAGACTGGCAGGAACGCCAGCAAGAGCTTGCCCTTGCCTATGAAACCGAGTTCCAAAACGACGAGCAGCACATCAAGCTCGACGAGCTGACCGAAGCCGTACACACGCTGGACGAAGAATACATCGCCGTGCAGGAAAAACTCGCGCAGATTCAGGAACAGGGCAGGGAGCAATACGCCCGCGTACAAACCCTGCAAACCAAGCTGCCGCAGCTTCAGGCCGCCACCCAAACCGCCCTGTTGCAACAACAGGAAGCACTGATCAACGCCAAACGCTACCATCAAAACCTGACCGAACGTGCCGCCGATTTGGACGCGCTCGAAGCGTTGGCGAAAGAATCGCCGAAAGTATTGAACAGCAGCATCGGCAGCCTCACCCAGCAAATCGAAGCCCTCGGCGCCGTCAACCTCGCCGCCCTGCAAGAACTCGAAGAAGCGCGCGAACGCGACGGCTACTACCGCAGCCAGAGCGAAGACGTGCAGGCCGCCATCACTCTTTTGGAAGAAGCCATCGCCCAAATCGACGACAAAACCAAAGCGCGTTTCAAAGAAACCTTCGACGCCGTCAACGGCAAAGTCCAAACCTTCTTCCCCACCCTGTTCGGCGGCGGCGAAGCCACCCTCAAAATGATAGGCGACGACCTCCTGACCGCCGGCGTGTCCATCATGGCGCGCCCGCCCGGCAAGAAAAACAGCACCATCCACCTCCTCTCCGGCGGTGAAAAAGCCCTCACCGCCATGAGCCTCGTGTTCGCCCTGTTCAGCCTCAACCCCGCCCCCTTCTGCCTTTTGGACGAAGTCGACGCCCCGCTGGACGACGCCAACACCTCGCGTTTCTGCAACCTGGTCAAAGAAATGTCGGCGCAAACCCAGTTCCTCTACATCTCCCACAACCGCCTGACCATGGAAATGGCAGAGCAGCTGGTCGGCGTAACCATGCAGGAAAAAGGCGTCTCGCGCGTCGTCGCCGTGGACATCAAGCAGGCGTTGGAAATGGCGGAACCGTGATGAGGTGGGGGAATCTTGATTGAGCTTGATACGGAAAGGTCGTCTGAAAAACGAAATTAGATTTCAGACGACCTTTCCGTGAATTGAAACAGGGCGTTGGATTCAGATTTCAAACTGCTATTGTTTGAGGGATTAAATTCGTCTCAATACAAAGATTCAAAGAATTGCACCAACCGTGCCAGATTTTATAGGGGTAAACATGAACGAAACCGAACAAGTTTGTTTTAATGAAAAACGCAGGCAGCATTTTTTGAGTGAGGAAAGATTTAATAAATTTAATAATTATTTTCTGGAAGCTATTCCTAAATATAATAAATGGAAACTCTCAGATGATTTGGCATTAAGATTTTTATCTAGGCAACAAGCAGAAACCTACTGGGATTATTTGAAAATTATATATACAGCAGGTAAACCGATAGAGGATTTAATTCCTATTCTAGAAAAATTTTTAGCTTCAGAGGAAGAGATAACCAAATTCTGGCAGCAAAACAAAGTGAAATTAAACGATATCGGCTACTACACCAGCCCGATGCCGTGGTTTTATGTCGAATACTATCTTAACACTCTGCACCTCATCGCGCTGTGCTACCTCCTGCAACGCGAAGACCTGCTCCCGCGCCTGCTCGAAGTCATCCTTGCCAATGCAGAAGATGGGCTTGAGCCTGATTCAACCATTGAGGATTTCTTCTACTACCGCTTCAAAGACCGTCCCGACCCCGATTATGTCCAAATGAACGACCATGTCGTTTTGATTTCAGACGCCATCCGCGAAAAAGATAAGGCTAAAAAACTCGCCATTCTCAACGCCTACCTCAAAGATTGGTACCACGAAATGGTCGGCATGAGCGACCTTGAATACCAGTCCCACCTCGATCCAGAACAGAACGGTTATTGCGGTTACTGGGCATTCGAAGCCGCCGCCATCGCTTATCTTGACGATTTGGACGATACCGAATTGCGCCAATCTCCTTATTACCCCAAAGATATGGTTGATTGGGCGAGGGAGCAGAAACGCAAGCGTGAAGGCAAAGGTCAAGCTGATTAGTTTGGGAAAGTTTGAAGATTATAGTGGATTAACTTTAAACCAGTACGGCGTTGCCTCGCCTTAGCTCAAAGAGAACGATTCTCTAAGGTGCTGAAGCACCAAGTGAATCGGTTCCGTACTATCTGTACTGTCTGCGGCTTCGTCGCCTTGTCCTGATTTAAAGTTAATCCACTATAAAAAGGTCGTCTGAAAATATGTTTTCAGACGACCTTTTTGTTTGCAGCCAAAGCTCAGACCGTAAATTTGAAAATCTTGGCGCTTAATCCAGAGTTCTCTTTTTGAACCTTGAATGTACCAAGGAATGAAAGGGATGGGGGTTTGTAGTGGGAAGGTTTGCAGTCGGGGAAGGGATTCAATTGGGTATTTGGGTCTTTCCGATGCTTGCAATCTGAACAAGCGGTCTTATATAGTAGGAGCTGCGGTGTCAGCTTCTTTATTTCCAACCTTCAAAGGTTTCTTATTTACATGAATAAAATCATTCTGCCTGCGCTTTGCGCCCTGCTTCTTGCTTCCTGCGGTAACGATACCGATAAAATCGGACGTGCCAGCACGGTTTTTCATATGCTGGGGAAAAATGACCGTATTGAAGTCGAGGGGTTTGACGATCCTGATGTGCAAGGGGTTGCCTGTTATATTTCTTATGCGAAAAAAGGCGGTTTGAAAGAAACGGTGAATTTGGAGGAAGATGCGAGCGATGCTTCCGTGTCGTGCGTGCAGACGGCGGAGGTCATCCGTTACAACGAGCAAGCCGTCGTCAAGCCGCGGGAGGTGTTTAAGCGCAGCGCGAGCTTGGCGTTTAAGAGCCAGCAGATTATCCGTTATTACGATCCTAAACGTAAGGCGTTTGCGTATTTGGTTTACAGCGACAAAATCGTTCAGGGTTCGCCGAAGAACTCTTTGAGCGCGGTGTCGTGCTTTGGCGGTGCTAAAGCGGATGCGCAGCAAGTTGCCGGAGCGGAAGGCAAACAGATTTACGGTGCGTGCGTCGTGGATGCGCCTGTGCCGAACAAGTAAAAGATGAGCGATATGAACCTAACCGACCATTTCCTGATTGCCATGCCCGATATGGACGACCCGTTTTTCGAAAATTCGGTGATTTATGTGTGCGAACACAACGAAGAGGGCGCGTTGGGCATCATCATCAACAAACCGTCGCCGATTACGATGGACATGATTTTTGCGGCGACCGACCGCAATATCCCTTTGCGGATGCAGCACGAACACGTCATGATGGGCGGGCCGGTACAGATCGACCGCGGCTATGTCGTGCATACGCCCGTGGGCAACTGGCAAAACAGTATAATTGTTTCAGACGACATTGCGCTGACGTCTTCGCGCGATGTGATTGAAAACTTATCGCGTCAGGGCACGGTGGACAAGATTTTAATCAGCATAGGCTATTCGAGCTGGAGCAAAGGGCAGCTTGAACGCGAGCTGGCGGACAATGTCTGGCTGACGGTGAAGGCGGACGAGCATATTTTGTTCGATATGCCTTACGAACACCGCTACGCTGCCGCATTCGCCAAGCTGGGCATCCAGCCCGATGCGCTTGTCTGTGGAGCCGGTCATGCATAAAGCACCAGCAGGGACGGTTTTGGCGTTTGATTTCGGCGAGGCGCGTATCGGCGTGGCGCAGGGCGATGCGGAGCTTGGCTTGTCGCATCCTTTGGCGACGGTTACCGGCAACAGCAACGACGAGAAATTCAACGCCATCGCCAAGCTGATACGGGAATGGCAGCCCAAGCATTTGGTCGTCGGGCTGCCGACCCACGCCGACGGTACGGAACACGAGTTGACCCGCCTCAGCCGCAAATTCGGCCGCCGCCTGCACGGGCGTTTCAACCTGCCCGTATATTGGGTGGATGAGCGGATGTCCTCGCTATACGCGGAAAGCCTGCTTGCCGAAGCGCAGGTGTTCGGACGCAAACAGAAGGCGGTGCTCGACCAAGTGGCTGCTCAGGCGATTTTGCAGGGCTTTTTCGACGGCGGTGCGGCAGAGTATTTCAACGGCAGGGAAGAAGGTTCGGAAGAATAATTTGTTTGAGATAGTTTGAAAAAAGGTCGTCTGAAAGCTGTATTGACGGGGTTGAATCCGTTAACAGGCTTTCAGACGACCTTTTTGCATCAGAACAAGGCTTCAATCCTTAACAGCGCGCCGACGCGGTGTTTTTGGTTTTCCTTGCGGTTGTTGTAGTAGTTGACTTCGGTTTGGGTAAACAGCCAGTTGCGCCAAATCGGTTGGCGGTAGGTGGTAAACGGACCGTAGGTATTGAGGGCGGCTTTGCGTTTTTCGATATTGCCGCCGGTGTACACGCCGTAGTTGACGTGGCGGTGTTTGCCGAGGTTGTGTTGGCGGAAGAGGCTGTTGCCCCATGTCCAGTCTTCGGTTTTATCGTGTTCGTATTGCAGGTGTGCCTGATTGGCGATAAAGCTTTTTTCGCTGGGGATGTAGCGCGTTTCCCAGTTGGTACGGACATGGTGTTTGCTCTTGATGCCGTAACGGTAGATTTGCTCCAAACTGGTGTCGATGTTGTCGGTCAGTTGCCAATTGCTCGAGCTTTTGGCGCGGGCGTACAGGTCGCTGCCGGAGCGGATACCGATATCGAAGTCGGTATCGGTGCGCTGTTTGGCGAATGCTTCAGACCAGCGCACGGCAAGGGAGGCGTTGTTGTCGCGGCTTTGGGATGCGTCGAATATCCTGCCGTTGGTATTGGTACGGTTGCGGTAGGCGTTGGCTTCGTGTTTCAACTCGTCGTCCAAAGAGTCGTCACCGAAAATCACATGGACTTTTTTCTCCAAGGTCGGCAGTTTCAGACGACCCCGTACGCGGGGCGTCACGGTAAACTTGTCGTCAGGGTTCCATTCGGTATCAAGCATGACGCGCAGGTTGGCGTCGGCAGGGTGGTCTGGATCGGGTTCGCCAAACCAGTCGTCGATGCGGTTGGACCATTTGTCCAAGCGTTTGGAAACGACTTCGTGGCGGTGGTCCACCCAAGTGTCGCCGTCGGCAGGCGGTTCGTCTTTCGCGGCGGCAATCGTGGGGAAGAGGGTGAGCAGGGTGAGTAGGGATAACGTTGTGGTTCGGATAGTCATTGTTTTTCCTTGCTTAATGCATAAAGCTATTATGGACGGTATCTTAGGGATAATGCAAGTCGTCTGAAAAAGGCTGTGATAAAATCTTGCGCGCCCGGTTTGCCGCCGTTCTGTTGTGCAGAAAAGCAGTCAGGCGGGCGCATACCAATACATTAAGGAAAACCGAATGAGTATTTTGTCGAAAATTTTTGGGAACAAGCCGTCCGGCGAAACGGCAGAAGAGCCGCGCAGACTTTCCGCGCAGGAAAAAAGCGAGGGTTCGGCACGGGCGATTTATGCGAAAGATAAAGTGTATGTGCCGCTGTCTGCCATGCAGGCGGATGTGTCGGAAGGGACGGGCATCCCTTATATAGGTCGTCTGAAAGACGGTCGGACGGTTTTATATGTGTTTGAAAACTATGAAGCGGCGCGGGCTTTTTCAGACGGGCAGGACGGCGCTTTAGACGGCATCGCTTTGGTCGGCGCGCTGGATAAGGCAGACCAGTTCAATAATTTGAGTAATGTCCTGCGTGTCGCGCACTCGCTGGGCATTCAACTGATGGAATACCGAGGGCAGGACGGCGAACATTTCGAATGCGCGCTTTCGTGGCTGATGCGTGTCAACGGCGCGGACGGCATGGCGGCTTCCCGAGAAAAAATGGAGGCGTTGTCCATCGGCACCGATGCCAAGCTGCCGCTACAATTTCACCCGATAGCCATTGTCGGTTTTTCCAATCCCTATAAGGTTACACCCGCGCGGGCGGAGGAATTGTTCAAGCAGTTTACGAATGTCGAAGATGAGGAATTGCTGAATTTTTTTGCCGGCAACACGCCGCAGGAGAATGTGCTGCTGATCGGGTTGGTGGAAAAATATTCGGCGGATTTGGCGAAATCCGTGAAATATATTGTTTGGAACCAATTGGCGGAGCAGCCGCTTTTTGTCGGGATAAACCGCAAAGACGGCGGGCTTTACGCGCGGGACGGTTATTTATACCTCTTTTACACCGACCGCTTCCAACACATGGGACCTGCCGGCTGCCATCCCGTTTCCGGCAAGGGGGAAGCGTTGGACTTGGTTCGCCGCCACGAACTGAAAGGCATCGCCCTGACCGACGGACTGCACAATATGGCGCGGTTTGAAAACGACGTGATATTCCAAGACGGGGAATAGCGGCAACCTTCCCGCCGCCGCTTGAAATAAACGGTTTGCCTGAGCCGCATATTTAAAATACAAAGGTCGTCTGAAAAGGGCTGTGATAAAATCTTTGCGTTTTCACCATCCCTTTCAGACGACCTTTTTATGTTGAACCCATCCCGAAAACTCGCCGAACTTGTCCGTATTTTGGAAGAGGGCGGCTATATTTTTGCCGGCGATCCCGTGCAGGCGACGGAGGCGTTGCGTCATGTCGAGGGCGGCTTGGAAGGAAAAATCATCCACCGCGCGGAGATGATAGACAGAGACCGCCGGCTTCGGCATACCTTGGAACAAGTACGGATCGGGTCGTTTTGGCTGTGGGTCGTGGCGGCGACGATGATGTTTAGCGGCGGCTTTTCCGGCACTTACCTTCTGATGGACAGCCAAGGGCTGAATTTCTTCCTGATTTTGGCAGGCGTGTTGGGCATGAATACGCTGATGTTGGCGGTATGGTTGGCAACGCTGTTCCTGCGCGTGAAAGTGGGGCGGTTTTTCAGCAGTCCCGCGACTTGGTTTCGGGGTAAAGATCCCGTCAATCAGGCGGTGTTCCGGCTGTATGCGGACGAATGGCGGCAGCCTTCGACGCGTTGGATCGCCGGCACGACTTCACACAGTCTATGGCTCTGCACCCTGAGCGGGATGCTGGTGTCGGTATTGCTGCTGCTTTTGGTGCGCCAATATACGTTCAACTGGGAAAGCACGCTGTTGACCAATGCCGCTTCGGTGCGCGCGGTGGAAATGTTGGCGTGGCTGCCGTCGAAACTCGGTTTCCCTGCACCTGATGCGCGGGCGGTGGTCGAAGGTCGTCTGAACGGCAACATCGCCGATGCGCGCGCGTGGTCGGGCTTGTTGGTCGGCAGCATTGCCTGCTACGGCATCCTGCCGCGCCTGCTGGCTTGGGCGGTGTGCAAAATCTTTTTAAAAACAAGCCAAAGCAAGCTGGATTTGGAGAAGCCTTATTATCAGGCGGTCATCCGCCGTTGGCAGAACAAAATCGTCGATGCGGATACGCGTCGGGAAACCGTGTCCGCCGTTTCTCCGAAAATAGTCTTAAACGACGCGCCCAAGTGGGCAGTCATGCTGGAAACCGAATGGCACGAATGCACATGGTTTGCGGGCAGGCTGGCGCAGGAATGGCTGGATAAAGGCGTGGCGGCGAATCGGAAAGAAGTTGCCGCTTTGGAGGCGGAATTGAAACAGAAACCCGCCCAGCTCCTCATCGGCGTGCGCGCGGAAACCGTCCCCGACCGCGGCGTGTTGCGGCAGATTGTCCGACTCTCGGAAGCAGCGCAGGGCGGGGCGGTGGTGCAGCTTTTGACGGAACGGGCGCTTTCAGACGACCTGTCCGAAACATTGGACCACTGGCGCAACGCGTTGGCAGAGTGCGACGTGGCATGGCTGGAACCTGACAAGGCGGCGCAGGAAGGTCGTCTGAAAAACCAATAACGTACTTGAAATGTTTTGTTAAGCCGCCATCCTGAAAAAGGTCGTCTGAAAATCCATTCTCTCAAAATATGATGAACAACCAACCCCTTTCACTCGCCGTCGTCGGGCACACCAATACCGGCAAAACCTCGCTCCTGCGCACCCTGTTGCGCGACAGCGGGTTCGGCGAAGTCAAAAACGCTCCGTCCACCACGCGCCATGTTGAAGAAGCCGCGATTACCGACGGCGCCGACACGCTGCTGTACCTATACGATACGCCCGGGCTCGAAGACGCGGGCGGCGTTTTGGATTGGCTGGAAACCCATACGGATGCACGCGCCGACGGCATTGAGCGGCTGCAAAAGTTCCTCGACAGCCACGGCGCGCATCACGATTTCAACCAAGAAGCCAAAGTGCTGCGGCAGCTTCTGCAAAGCGATATGGCGTTGTACGTCATCGACGCGCGCGAACCCGTCCTCGACAAATATCGGGACGAATTGACCATCCTTTCATGGTGCGCCAAACCGGTCATGCCCGTGTTCAACTTTACCGGCGGACAGCTTCCCGAAGCGTGGACGACCATGCTGGCGCGCCGCAACCTGCACGTTTTCGCAGGATTCGATACCGTCGCTTTCGATTTTGAAGGCGAATTGAACCTCTGGAACAAGCTCGCCACCATGCTGCCGCAACACGACATCATCGACCGTCTGACCGCTTCCCGCCGCCGCGAATGGACGCGTCTGGACAAAGAAGCGCGGCACGAAATCGCAGGTTTCCTGCTCGATGTGGCAGCCTTCACGCAGGAAATCGACGAAAACGACGACCCCGCGCCCGTCCTGCAAACCATGCAGGCAGAAATCCGCCAGCTCGAACGACAGATGCAGCAGCGGCTGTTTGCCCTCTACCGCTTCTACCACAGCGAAATCGACGGCGGCGACTGGGTACCCAAAGCCTTCCATCAAGATCCGTTCGACAGCGAGTTGCTCAAACAATACGGCATCCGTACCGGCACGGGCGCGGCAACCGGCGCACTCATCGGCTTGGGGCTGGACATCGCCACGCTCGGCGGTTCGCTCGGATTGGGTACGGCAATCGGCGGTTTTTTGGGCGGCATCCTGCCCAATACCCGCACCATTTCTGACAAGCTCACCGGCCGCCAAACCCTGCACACCGACCCCGAAACCCTGACCCTGCTTGCCGCCCGCGCCCTCGATTTGCTCCACATCCTGCAAACGCGCGGCCACGCGGCGCAATCGCAAGTCGAATTGCACAGCCGCAAAGCGCCCTGGACACCGGACAAACTCCCGTCCGAACTCAACAAAGCGCGCAGCAGGTGGAAATGGTCGTCCCTCAACACCCACCTTCCCGAAACCAGCCGCGCCGAGCGCGAGGAATATACGGAAAGTTTGAGTAGGAAATTGGGCGGGTAGGCAGGCGGAGGACAGCTGATTTCCAAACTTCAACAATACGTCAGGACGAAGATGCCCAAACTTTATATGTTCTATCTCGGCGGTAACGCAGGCCGCTCCAATATCGAAGTGCACGACATCCAATTTGCCGTGTGCGACGACTACCGCGAAGCCATCCCCGCGCTTAAAGCCGCATGGTTCGGCGATGCGGACAAAATCCACATTGACGGCTGGCAGGTTGTCGAATGGGTGGACGGTTACGATGTCGATGTATCCGACCACGCCGAGCCGCAGGGGTCTGAAAACGTCCCGCACCTGTATTTTGTCAATGTCGGCGGTTATCGCGCGGGGCAGCTTGCCGAGGCGCACGCTTTCGGACTGTTCGTTGCTGCCACGCCCGCCGAAGCCAAACAAAAAGCCCTGCAAACCTTGTTGACCGACCATGTTCAGCAGCATAAAGACAACTTAAAAGACGTGGACAAACTGCTCCGGCTCGACCGCATCGGCAATCACACCATCCGCCTGACCCCGAATCCGCACGGCAAGCCTGCCGCAATCGGCTTTCAGGGCTATTTACCGATTTAAAGTACCCACCATGAAAATTACCAAGATATTCACCTTCGACTCCTCGCACATGCTCGACGGGCATGACGGCAAATGCCAAAACCTGCACGGGCATACCTACAAACTCGAAATCACGGTTTCAGACGACCCCGTCAGGGGCGGGCCGAAAGACGGCATGGTGATGGACTTTACCGACCTCAAAGCCATTGTGAAACAACACATTACCGATCCCTTCGACCACGCGTTTATCTACAATGGCGGCAACGGCCGCGAATGCCAAATCGCCGCGCTCTTGGAGGGCTGGGACATGAAAACCCTGTGCCTGCCCTGCCGCACCACTGCCGAAAATATGGCGGTCGAAATGTATGACCGTTTGAAAAACGCGGGGCTGAAAGTGTGCAGCGTGAAATTGTGGGAAACGCCGACATCGTGTGCGGAGTATGAAGGGGAGTAGGGGAGATGCGGTTTTTATAGTGGATTAACTTTAAACCGGTACGGCGTTACCTCGCCTTAGCTCAAAGAGAACGATTCTCTAAGGTGCTGAAGC
>CAUSOO010000001.1:0-149460 GCA_963533245.1 uncultured Neisseria sp. | reverse complement strand
TTGAGCTAAGGCGAGGCAACGCCGTACTGGTTTAAAGTTAATCCACTATAAAAGGCGTTTTAACATTTATCTCTATAAGCAGGTTTGTTACAATTTCGGGAAAATTTTAGTGGAACCGCAAAATGCTGATGAACTCATCCGCCATCCTCCCGCCCGCTATGCTCGGCATCCTCGGCGGCGGACAATTAGGCAGAATGTTTACCGTTGCCGCCAAAACCATGGGCTACAAAGTAACCGTACTCGACCCCGATCCGAACGCGCCGGCGGCGGAATTTGCCGACCGCCATTTGTGCGCGCCGTTTGACGACCAAGCCGCCTTGGACGAATTGGCAAAATGCGCGGCGGTTACCACTGAATTTGAAAACGTCAATGCCGACGCGATGCGCTTTCTGGCAAAACATACCAACGTTTCCCCCAGCGGCGACTGCGTCGCCATCGCGCAAAACCGTATTCAGGAAAAAGCATGGATACGCAAAGCGGGATTGCAAACCGCGCCGTATCAAGCGGTTTGCCGTTCAGACGACATCAGCGAAGAAAGCGCGCAATTCCTGCCCGGCATCTTGAAAACGGCCACTTTGGGTTACGACGGTAAAGGTCAAATCCGCGTCAAAACGGTGGACGAACTCAAAGCCGCGTTTGCCGAACACGGCGGCGTGGATTGCGTTTTGGAAAAAATGGTGGATTTGCGCGGCGAAATTTCCGTTATCGTATGTCGTCTGAACAATGAAAACGTGCAAACCTTCGACCCCGCCGAAAACATCCACGAAAACGGCATCCTTGCTTACTCCATCGTTCCTGCGCGGTTGAGTGCCGACGTGCAGCAACAGGCGCGGCAGATGGCGCAACGCTTGGCGGACGAATTGGATTATGTCGGCGTGTTGGCGGTGGAAATGTTCGTCGTCGGCGACACGCATGAATTGGTCGTCAACGAAATCGCCCCGCGCCCGCACAATTCCGGCCACCACACCATCGATGCCTGCGCCGCAGACCAGTTCCAGCAGCAGGTGCGCATTATGTGCAATCTGCCGCCCGCCGACACCAAGCTGCTTTCTTCATGCTGCATGGCGAATATTTTGGGCGACGTCTGGCAGGAAGACGGCGGTGAACCGAATTGGCTGCCGTTGCAAAGCCATCCGAACGCGCACCTGCACCTTTACGGCAAAAAAGCCGCGCGGAAAGGACGCAAAATGGGGCATTTCACCGTTTTGTCCGCCGATGCCGACACTGCGTTTGAAGCAGCAGGAAAATTACATCAAAGCCTTTGAATATAAAATATAATATCGGAAACAGCGTTCAGACGGCCCTCTGTATGTTTATGAAGAAAACGTCGTCTGAACACGCATTACAATACATCTTACAACACATCTTGCCATGAGCCTTCTGACCATACTCCGTCCAGCAGTCGCGCAAGACTGCCAAGCCATACACAATGCCCATCTGCACGCCGTCCAATATACCTGCATCCGCAGTTACGACGATAAAGTATTGCATGCGTGGGAAGCCCTGCTCGATATCGACAGCTACCTCGAAACCATTTCCGATCCCGGCAAAGCCTTTTGGGTGGTGGAATACAGAGGCACCATACAGGGTTTTTTCCAAGTGGACTTCAAAGAAGCCCAATTGGACGCGTTGTATGTCCATCCCTTCGTCCATAATCACGGCTTGGGTACAGCCTTGCTGCGCCGAGCCGAAGAACTTGCCCATCAGGCGGGTTTGAGCTTTTTGAAACTGTACGCCTCGCTCAACTCCGTTCCTTTCTACCGCTTGAACCACTACGAATCTTTGGGTTCCGCCGTATTGCAGTTGAACAAAGACGTCAAGGTCAAGTGCGAACTGATGCGCAAATATCTATAAGCCGTTTTCAGACGACCTATATACGGAACGCCGAGGTCGTCTGAAAATGTGTTTTTTCATGTTCAACCTCGAAATATCCCCATGATGAAAACAGATTTCCAATCCGCCTTGAAAGCATTAGGCAAGCAAGCCAAAAAAGAAGCCGAAGCGCGGGCGCAGGAGCAAGCCTTGGCGAAGAAGCGCGAGGAAGAGAATATCGATTTCGCCAAAGCCGTAGGCGCAGTAACGCCGTTGAAAACCGCGCCGCGCTATGAAGCACCGCGTGATAAAACGCCCATCAAACCCCGTCCGAAAGAACAGGAAAGTTTGGCGGTCGAAGATTATTTTTATGTCGGCAGCGGCGCTTCTTGGGATGAACCGCCTGCTTCGTTCAGTAAAAACGGACAAGGTAAGAATGACTTGCAACGTCTGCGCAACGGGCATTATCCCGTAGTCGCCGATGTCGATTTGCACGGCTACACGCAGGAAGAGGCGCAACAGGTTTTAAACGAATTTATCGAATTTACCCAAAAGCGTGGCGTATGCGCCGAAATCATCCACGGCAGCGGTTTGGGCTCGTCAGGCTACAAACCCGTTTTAAAAAACATGACGCGCCGCTGGCTGATGCAGCACCCCGATATATTGGCTTATGTCGAGCCGAGGGAAGGCAATGACGGCGCTGTACGCATTTTGTTGAAGCGCAGGCGCAGGGAAGAAGAATAGTTTGTGCTGGGTTGATTGGGCTGAGGCAATGTTGCCTTGAGTGTAATCTGCGAACCATGTCAAAGGTCGTCTGAAACTGAGATTAGGTTTTCAGACGACCTTTTTGATTTTGGCAAATATAGTGGATTAACTTTAAATCAGGACAAGGCGACGAAGCCGCAGACAGTACAGATAGTACGGAACCGATTCACTTGGTGCTTCAGCACCTTAGAGAATCGTTCTCTTTGAGCTAAGGCGAGGTAACGCCGTACTGGTTTAAAGTTAATCCACTATACTGAAATACCGCTTACGGCAGGAGCTTGCCCGGATTCATGATGCCGTGCGGGTCAAGCTGGGCTTTGATGGCGCGCATCAGGGCGATTTCGGACAGGGTGCGGACGCTGGGGAGCCAGTGTTTTTTGATGGTGCCGATACCGTGTTCCGCCGCGATGGTACCGTGGCAGGCGAGGATGTGTTCATAGACGATGCTGTTGACGGCATCTTCGTAGCGGTAGGCTTCGTTGCTCAAGACGTCGGACAGGAAGGTGTTGTAATGCAGGCTGCCGTCGCCCAAATGTCCGAAGCAGACAATTTGTATACCCGGAAAACGGGTTTCCAAGGCGGGGGCGCATTGACGGACAAAGGCGGCGACTTGGGCAATCGGGACAGCGATGTCGTGTTTGATGCTGGTGCCGAGCTTGCGCTGGGAGGCGGAAATGTTTTCACGCAGCGTCCACAGATCGAGGCGCTCTTGTTCGGATTGCGCGATGATGCTGTTTTCTTGGCCGTTTTGATAGAGAAACTCGGCAAGTTTTTCGTCGAGCGCGGCATCGGGAACGGAGTCGGTCAGTTCGAGCAGGACGTGCCAGTTTGCATCGGTCGGCTGTTTGAGATAACTGAACTTGGAAGACAATGCCAAAGCGTAGCGGCTGATCAGCTCGAAACTGGTGAGACGTTCGGCAAAATGCCCTTGTACGGCTGTTAAAAGCTGTACGGCAGATTCGATGTCGTCCAAACCTACCCATGCGGTCGCTATGGTTTGCGGACGGGCGAAGAGTTTGAGCGTAGCGGCGGTGATAATGCCGAGTGTGCCTTCGCTGCCGATAAAGAGGTGGCGCAGGTCGTAACCGGTAGTATTTTTGTGCAGCGGTTGGAGATGGGAAACAAGTTCGCCATTGGGCAGGACGACTTCCAAGCCCAATACCAAGTCGCGCATACTGCCATAGCGTAAAACGTTTAATCCGCCGGCGTTGCAGGCGATGTTGCCGCCGATTTCGCACGAGCCTTCGCTGGCAAGGCTGAGGGGAAACAGTCTGCCCGCTTCGGATGCCGCTTTTTGGACGTTTTGCAGGATTACGCCTGCTTCGACGGTGATGCTGTTGTCGGCAAGGTTGATTTCGCGGATACGGTTGATTTTGGAAAGGTTGAGCAGTACGCCGCCGGAAGCTACCGCTGCGCCGCACAAACCGGTATTGCCGCCCTGTGGGGTAACGGGGATACGGTGTTCAAAACAAAACCGCATGATTTCTTGTACATTTTCTATGGAATGCGGTTGCAAGATGATGTCCGGTTCGGAAACAAAGCGGCGGCGCTGATCGTTTAACAAGGCCGGAGTGGCTTCGAGAATTTCGGCGGGGGAAAGGAATTCAAGAAAACGGTCGTACAGATTGGGCATAACGGGCAGCAGGATGGTTTGTGTGTGTACGGAAGATTATATAGCGGATAAGGGAAGCGAAAAACGGTAAAGGTCGTCTGAAAAACAAAAAAGCAGGATACAATCCGTATCCTGCTTTTTTAACTGTAAAAATATTATTTTGCAGCAGAAGCGGCAGAAGCAGCAGCTGAGCTGGCAGCAGAAGCAGCACCGGTTGCTGCAGAAGCAGCAGTGTTGGCAGCAGAAGCAGCGGTGTTAGCTGCAGAAGCGGCTTCAGTTGCAGAGGAAGCGGCAGAAGCAGCACCGGTTGCAGAAGAAGCGGCAGAAGCAGCAGTTTCAGAAGCACCGGAAGCGGTAGGAGCAGCAGTATCAGCGCCTTTGTTACAAGCAGCCAAAGCCAAAGATAACAGAGCAGCAGCAATCAGAGATTTTTTCATTTTGAGAACCTTCTTTAAATCGATTTAAGTAGAACAAAACAACAAAACGACATATAAGTCGTTTCATTTAGAGTAAAAATTCATTGCTGAATTTCCTGCATTATGCCCCACAGGGTGCTTCGGTGCAACGATACGGACGAATTAGTAATTTTTAATCAATCTGAAATGGACGAAAGACGGGGGTAAAACTAGTCCGCATTGGCTGTTATTCAATGTACATTTGAAATAAATTGTATAGTAAAATTTATTTATTTCATGCGTTTACATTTGAATAATGCGCTATGGGCCTTTGTTTTCAATCGGTTTAAATGAAATGCGGGCAGTTGTTGCGCATAAAAGCAAAAAGTTGTAAAAAAGTTACACAGATATAAAGATTATCAAAATTTACGCTTTTGTGCGCAATATGTTAAATATTGTGCATATAAATTTATAATTGTTAGTTTTGATAATTTTGCGATAAATCTCCGTGCATGACGGCGGTGTGTTAGAATGCTTTAGATTTGTTGGCAGAGGGTTGTCAATAAAGAAAACCTGTTTTGATAAACGGTCATGATAAAGGATAAAAAATGGCTATTGAAAAAAATTCTGTGGTTTCGCTTCACTATGAAATGTACGATGCGGACAACCAACTGCTGGACAAGACTGAAGAACCCATCGTCTATCTGCATGGCGGATATGACGGCATTTTCCCTTTGGTGGAAGAAGCTTTGCACGAGAAAAACGTCGGCGATACCGTTGAAGTCGCGCTGTCTCCCGATGATGCTTTTGGCGAGCAAGATCCCAGCCTGGTGCGTATCGAAGATGTCAGCGTGTTTCCGGTTGAAGTGGAAGTCGGCATGATGTTTGAAGCCGATGATCCTGAAACCGGCGATGTCTTGATTTACCGCGTAACCGATGTAGCGGACGGCAAAGCCGTAGTAGACGGCAACCATCCGCTTGCAGGCATGAAAATCTTGTTCAAAGCGACAGTTGACGGCGTACGCGATGCGACTGAAGAAGAAATCGCACACGGCCACGTTCACGGCCCGCACGGTCATCATCACTAATTAAGTTGATTTGCAATGCAAAAGGTCGTCTGAAAACAGGATTGGGTTTCTGTTTTCAGACGACCTTTTTGTATTTTGTTAAGAATATTGCTGTGGTATGACATCACTTAATGGATTAATCTTCGGCATAAAATTCATATATGTCGGTTTCACTCCGGGTAAAAACCAGGGCCAATTTACCTTCAGGTATTCTTTTTTGGGACATGCCGCCGATGCAGATTCCTAGGCTTGGAAAGGTGAGGTAATGTTTTCCTTCGAGAAAATGATGTTCGTTTTTTAGTTTTTCTATGCTCTCAGTTTCAAAGAGATTCAAGCCGTTGAAAATAGGATATGTGTATTGATTGCAAGTGACGGCAACCAGCCTGTTTTCCTTATATTGCAATTCGTACGAACCTCGTGTTTCAAAAGTGCTCCCTAAAATATTGTGTTGCAAAACTCTTTCTGCTTTGCCGAATTCGGCAATGATTTGTTGCATGGTATTGCCGAGTTTGAAAAATTTACCGTTTGTTTCTACGCCTTCAAAGGATGAGATTTTTACTTCATGAGGTTCTGCTTCCGAAGGTTTCTTTTTGACTTTATTTTGCCAAAAATCTGTCAACTTGGTTTCTTCCTTGGAAAAAACGATAACGGCTTTGCCCTCCGGTATGCGTTTTTGACTCATGCCACCAATGCAGATACCGAGTTCAGGAAAGGTAATATACGATTTTTCTTCAATAAAATCATTCTGCTGCTTGATTTCTTCTAGGTCTTCGGCTGTAAAGACGTTTACGCCGCCAAGCATGGGGTTGGTATGTTTGTTGCAAATGATGGCAACAAGTTTATCTGCTCTATATTTTAATTCACAAGCAAATCTGTATTCGGTAGTAATATTCAAAAGGTTGTCTTGAACCACTTCGCTGGCCTCTCCAAATTCGGCGATGATTTGTTCATTGGTGTTACCAAGCTCAAAAAATATGTCGCCTAAATCCACGCCTTTAAAAGGGATAATCTGAAACTTGTTGACCGTCATTTTGATTGCCTCATTTTATAAATGGTGGCTGCCTGAGCATTATTCGATGGCAAGCTGAGCCAATTCGTCTTTCGTGAATGCTTCCAGCAGAATATACGCTGCGTCAATAAAGCGGTATTTTTCTTCAGGCAGCCGTGCGATAAAGGTTTCGTAGGGCAGCTCGGTAGGTGAATCGTCATCGTTGGTAAAAATCAATCTCCAGCTGCTGATATCGTTGTTGGATATATCCGGATCTGCGCCGTATTCTATTTCTGGTCGATAGGGCAGAATGGTCGGCAGTTCAGGGTTTAAGACATAAAAGCCGACGAGCTCTCCCGTGTCACTATTTTTCCCAATCATTTGATGAGCGGAATAGGCATCCAGCCATTGGGTTTCACGCATCAGGCGGCTGAAGGCTGCGAGTGGGTCGTTGTCGGTTAGAATTTTGTCGCGAATCTCTTTGTTCAGTGCCACAGGGCGGGTAACGCCGTAGAATTTATAGTTTTGTATTTCGTCTTCATCTTCAAAAGGCACCATGGATATACCGGCCTGTATGTCTGGTTTGAAATCGAAGGTTTGGATGGTGTCGGCAGTGAAGGTTTCATCGGTTTCGCAGGTAATCGGTTGTTTGAGCGCGCGGGCTAAATCGGCGAGATATTGCAGGGCGATTTGCCAGTCTTCCAAAGTGCTGGGCGTGAATTGCCGCACAGCGTATTCCTGTGTGTCTTCATCAAAGGATAATTCAAATCCCCTACCGCTTTTTTCGTTCACGCCAAGCAGCAGACATTCGAAGTCGGATAACGGCATGGCTTGAAATTGCTTTAAATCAAAATCTTCATCGTGTTCATCAAATGAAAATTGTGCCAGCGGCTGCAATGAAAGCTGGAAACATTCCTGCACTGTTAATACAGGCAAGCGGCTAAATAGCTTTTTGGGATTTTTGATGTAAAAAGAAATGCTCATCGGAATATCCTTTCCAAATTTTGGCGGTATTTAGCCGTTATTTGTAGACAGTTTGTACAATGAAATTAATGCAGGCTGTTTTAAGTTTTCAGACGACCTCGGATTTTTTGTGACTGTTAAACGGCAAAATGGTCGTATCCGTCATCGATTTTTACACAGGCGCGTTGAGGGTGTGGCTTCGTCGCCTGCCGTACCTTCGGTGTAAACGGTGCTGCCAGCCTGCAACACAGCACTTTTACCCGCCCTACCAGAATCCCTGTTGCTGCCCAACCATATCGGGCGGCGACTGCATATACGTCCGCACAAAATCAAAGAAATCGCGGCTGATTTCAAAATGTCCGTAACGCAGCATGAAGGCGTATTTTTTCCATTCGGGATGCGTGCGGATGATGTCTATCGGGCAGTTGCGGCGGGTTTCGGCATAGTCCACATTGCGGCGGAAGGGGATGAAGGTTTCGCTCATTTGGAACGGATAGGCGGTATCGTCCGTAATTTGGCCGAATGCGGTAAAGGCTTGCAGTTTTTCCGCGCCGTCCATGCGGATTTTCGGGCTGTAATAAAGCAGCCAGTCGCCGCGCTTCATGCGGTTGAGCGGTGCGGCTTTGCCGTGGCACACTTGGCAGAACCCGCCTGTCACGCTGCGCAGGACGTGTTCTTGGGATACGGTGCCAATCCAATATTTTGTCATTGTTGTCTTTCTATCGGTTGCGGATTTGAAGCAGCCTGCACTTGGGTTTTCCGAAAGTGCAGGCTGCTTTTTGGTTTTCAGACGACCTACGATACCGTATGGTCGTCTGAAACCTTTATTGCCGTACTGTTTTACCGTTCGATTTGCGATACGTCGCGCACCGCGCCTTTGTCGGCGGAAGTCGCCATGGCGCCGTAGGCGCGCAGGGCGGCGGAGACGTAGCGGTCGCGGTTTTCCGGTTTCCACGCTTTGCTGCCGCGTGCTTCCATTTCGGCGCGGCGTTTTGCGAGTTCTTCGTCGGACACTTTCAGGTTGATGCTGCGGTTGGGGATGTCGATTTCAATCGTATCGCCTTCGTGCACCAATCCGATGGCGCCGCCTTCCGCCGCTTCGGGCGAAGCGTGGCCGATGGACAAACCTGATGTACCGCCGGAAAAGCGTCCGTCAGTCAGCAGGGCGCAGGCTTTGCCCAAGCCTTTGGATTTCAGGTAGGAAGTCGGATACAGCATTTCCTGCATGCCCGGGCCGCCTTTCGGGCCTTCGTAGCGGATGATGACGATGTCGCCGGCGACGATTTGGTTGCCCAAAATGCCTTCGACGGCGGCTTCTTGGCTTTCAAACACGCGGGCGCGGCCGGTGAATTTGAGGATGCTCTCGTCCACGCCTGCGGTTTTCACCACGCAGCCGCGTTCGGCAATGTTGCCGAACAAGACCGCCAAACCGCCGTCTTGCGAGTAGGCGTGTTCGACGTTGCGGATGCAGCCTTTTTCGCGGTCGAGGTCGAGGGTTTTCCACATGCGGTTTTGCGAGAACGCTTGGGTAGTGCGCACGCCGCCGGGGGCGGCTTTGAAGCGTTCGATGGCGTGGGTGTTTTCGGGATTGGTCACGTCCCATTTTTCAATCGCGTCTTTCAGCGTCGGCGCGTGGATGGTGTACACGTCGGTGTGCAGTTTGCCTGCTTTGTCCAGTTCTTTCAGGATGGCGAAGATGCCGCCGGCGCGGTGCACGTCTTCCATGTAGTAGTCGTGGTTGTTGGGCGCGGTTTTGCAGATGCAGGGCACAACGCGGCTCAAGCGGTCGATGTCGGCCATTTTGAAATCCACGCCCGCTTCGTTGGCAACGGCGAGCAAGTGCAGGATGGTGTTGGTAGAACCGCCCATGGCGATGTCCATGGTCATGGCGTTTTCAAAGGCTTTTTTGGTGGCGATGCTACGCGGCAGCACGGTTTCGTCGTCTTGCTCGTAATAGCGTTTGGTGATTTCGACAATCATGCGGCCGGCTTCGAGGAACAATTCTTTGCGGCCGGCATGGGTGGCGAGGTAGGAGCCGTTGCCGGGCAGGGACAGGCCGAGCGCTTCGGTCAGGCAGTTCATGGAGTTGGCGGTGAACATGCCGGAGCAGGAGCCGCAGGTCGGGCAGGCGTTTTGTTCGACTTCTTCGACTTGCTGGTTGCTGACATTGTCGTCCGCCGATTCAATCATGGCGTCAATCAAGTCCAAGCGGCGTTCGGGTTGGATGTTGGCCACGCCGATGACCTTGCCCGCTTCCATCGGGCCGCCGGAAACGAAGATGGTCGGGATGTTCAGGCGCATGGCGGCAATCAGCATTCCCGGGGTGATTTTGTCGCAGTTGGAAATGCACACCAGCGCGTCGGCGCAGTGGGCGTTGACCATGTATTCGATGGAGTCGGCAATCAAATCGCGGCTGGGCAGGGAGTACAGCATGCCGCTGTGTCCCATGGCGATGCCGTCGTCAATGGCGATGGTGTTGAATTCTTTGGCGATGGCACCGGCTTTTTCAATCTCGCGGGCAACCAGTTGGCCCATGTTGTGCAGGTGGACATGGCCGGGCACGAATTGGGTGAACGAGTTGGCAACGGCGATGATGGGCTTGCCGAAGTCGGTTTCCATCACACCGGTGGCGCGCCACAATGCGCGTGCGCCCGCCATATTGCGGCCGTGGGTGGAGGTTTTGGAGCGGTATTCTGGCATGGGGTATTCCTCAGAGGGGTGGTATTTTGAAAGACGAGCCGTCTGAAATAAAGGTATCGACTTGAGCAACCTTTGTTTCAGACGGCCTTTAGACCGGTATTTTATATGAAATACCGCATAATAAGAAATGCTTTAAGGCAAACGAAAGGTCGTCTGAAACAAGGTTTCGACTTTACGAAAACTGTTTTTCGGACGACCTTGATGGCAAGAAATCCTAGCGTTATTTACAGTTTTTGAAAGACAATACTTCCTTTGAAGCCGTCTCTCCCGATAGAGGCGCAATTAATTGATAAAGGCAAATTCAGAAAAGCAGGCAAGATGATCGATTATGCAATTAGTGACGGGCATATTACCAAGACAGAATGCCGTAGATTAAATAGGAGATAAGCAAAATGTTGAAAATTTTGAATAATTCCTTAAATGGGATTACTTTGGGGCAAAGAAAGGTTGACTTAGATGATGCTACTTTAAATAAGTCTAGTTGTTCATTAGAGTTTGATAGAAAGCACAAGATACAATCTGATTCACAAGTGATTACTGTATCATCTTCTGAAACTTGTGATGAATTTAGCTTAAATGGAAAAATTATTAACTTCTCCAATCTCGAAAAATTTGCAGAAGAGGAGAATCCTCTGGTAGAAATTTCGGGTGAAGAAAACTATTTTTATACTTTTCCACAATATAATTTAGCTTTATATATTGATTATAAGGGTAAATTGTTTCTACAGGTTTTAATTTACGATGAAAGTATAAAAGATTTATATGAAAATAGGGGTCTAAGATACTTAGACTTCCAAAAAAGTAAACTTAAAAGTCTAATTACATTTTATGGTAAATTGATATTTATTCCTCATGTGTCAGTAGGTAATTTTGAATTTAACAGTTCTCTATCGGATATTATAAAAGAATATGATATATTAGAAAAAATTATCCCGGATAAGAAAAATATCTTATGGATAAATAATTTTGCGCTTAGATTTGATAATGAAAAATTGACGCAAATTACGATTTTTTATGATAAAAAAGAAATAATTCCAATATACTATAATGAAATTAATATCTCATCAGAAAAAGGGCTTTCTGAGTTATTAAATAAATATGATGGAATTGAAAGGGGGAAATTTAAATATCTTTTCAAAGAATTAGGTTTGGTTGTGGCAAAAGACTTCTCTGAGTTTCACTTCTTTGAACAATCATTATTAAAATTTTGGGCAAATTTGCATAGGCCTATAACCAGTTGGTAATTGCAGGTTGTAAGTACATAGCTCAATTAAACTCCGGATTCTGATGCATGGAATGTAAGGAGTTTATGCATGTATTTTTTGTTTTTCAGACGACCTCAATATCTTCTTTGAAATCGTCTGAACTATCTGTTTTTTTACATAAAAAGCGTTCTAAAGAAATTAGGCTTTGAATTGGAGAAAGTAAATGGAAAAGTTGTTGGTTGGAGCAATTGGGACTATTTTGCTTTTGATAGGTGCTTCAAGTATGTCACATCCACTTGAAAAAAATATTCCATATAATGATTTGACCGTTAAGTACTATTTAGGAATGAGTTTCCCTAAGTATAATCATCCTGCAAAATTGTATAATGAAATTAATTTGGATAAAGTAGATGAAATTAGAAAAAGCAAGGAAATTATATCTTATTATGTCGGATTTTATAGAGATGAAAAATTAATTAAATTTGATAAATATATTAATAACAACAAAATAATGGGTTTTACCTATGAGTATGATGGCAGAGGAAATCTGATAAAAATATATCAAAATAACGTTGAATAAAATAAACAGATTGAGGTTGCAACCAACAAAACCGTGAGGTCGTCTGAAAATTAGTTTTCAGGCGACTTTCTTTTTATGCTGCCGAAAACGTGCTTCTATATTAACTGACTTCCCCCCTCCCACACACCGCCTTCAATGGTTATGCTTTTTCATTTTCATGGCTTATTTCAAAGCCGTTTTCCAGTCTAAACCGCCAAGGGATGGGACTTGGGTGATGCTGTGATCGGCAAGGTTGATGGCGGTCAGTTCGCCGCCCCAAAGTGCGCCTGTATCGAGGGAAAGGATGTTGTCGGTGTTCATAAAGCCCAGCGAAGACCAGTGTCCGAAGACGATGGTGTGGCTGAGGTTTTGCCTGTCGGGGGCTTTGAACCAAGGGCGCAGGTTCGCGGGCATTTTTTTGAGGGTGGATTTGTAGTCGTAATCGAGTTCGTTTTTCAGCGTCAGCGCGCGCATTCGGGTGAAGACGTTGAGAATCATGCGCAGGCGGTCGTAGCCGGTCAGGTCGTCGCGCCATTCGGCGGGTTTGTTTCCGTACATTTTGGAGAAAAACTTTTTGTATTTTTTGCTGCGCAACTCGGCTTCGGTTTCGCTGGCGAGCAGTTCGGCGCGGGCGATGGTCCACTGGGGCAGGATGCCGGCGTGAACCATAACATGGCGCACGCCTTTGATCAGTAGGGGCTGGAAGCGCAGCCAATCGAGCATTTTTTTGCTGTCGGGGTGTTGGAGGATGGGGGTGATGGTGTCGCTGCGCTTGACGGTACCTTCGCCGTAGCCGACGGCGAGCAGGTGCAGGTCGTGGTTGCCGAGAACCATGCGGACGCTGCTTTCGTGTTCCATACAGAATTGGAGGACTTCGAGGGATTTGGGGCCGCGGTTGACGATGTCGCCGACGAGCCAGAGGGTGTCTGTACCGTGGTTGAAGTTGATTTTGTCGAGCAAAAGGGTGAGTTCGTCGAAGCAGCCTTGAATATCGCCGATTGCGTAGTGTGCCATTGTTGTTATTGTCCGATAGTGTGTGGTGTTTCAGACGACCTTTGGCTTGTGGGAGGTCGTCTGAAAACGGGTTGCGTGTCTTATGCGTTCAGTACCAGCACGGCTTCGGCTTCGACCTGCACGCCTTTGGGCAGGGAGGCAACACCGACGGCGGCACGGGCGGGGAAGGGTTCTTGGATGAACTCTGCCATGACTTCGTTGAAGACGGCGAAGTTGGCGAGGTCGGTCAGGTAGGCGTTGAGTTTGACGATGTCGCCCAGCGTGCCGCCTGCGGCTTCGGCAACGGCTTGCAGGTTTTTAAAGACCTGACGGGCTTCGGATCGGAAATCGCCATTGCCGACAACGGTCATGGTGGCGGGATCGAGGGGGATTTGACCGCTCATGTAAACGGTGTCGCCCGCGCGCACGGCTTGGCTGTATGCGCCGATGGCGGCGGGGGCTTTGTCGGTGTGGATGATGATTTTGGACATGATTTTCTCCTGTTGTCGGGGTCGTCTGAAAGATGGAAGCTTTGATGAAAACGGTGTCGATTATCGTATAAAACCGAGTGATTGTGTAGGGTATGGATATTTTCAGACGACCTTAATGAAGCGGCAGTCTGCGGATGTTACGGTTTGGTGTATCAAGGTCGTCTGAAAAAATCCAATCTTACAAAAAGCATTGCAACAAATCGTTTAAAAACAACCGTCCCCGTTCGGTCGGGCGGAACACGGTCGGATCGGTTGCCAACAAACCTTTTTGTCTTGCCGTTTCGATTTGCGCCATGATTTTGGCGGCGGGTACGCCCGTGCGTTCCTGCAACATCGCGGCGGGTACGCCGTCGGTCAGGCGCAGGGCGTTCATCATGAATTCGAACGGCAAATCTTCGGAAGCGACGGTTTTGCGTTCGACGGCAACACTTGGCTGACTTTGCATTAAGGCGAGGTAGTCGTTGGGATGGCGGCGGCGGACGGTACGCTCGATGCGGTCGGGGTAGGAAATTTTGCCGTGCGCACCCGCGCCTATGCCCAAATAATCGCCGAACTGCCAGTAGTTCAAATTGTGGCGGCACTGCATGGCGGGTTTCGCAAAAGCCGATGTTTCGTAGTGGATAAAGCCCGCGCCCTCCAGTGCGCCATGTACCGCGTCTTCGATGTCGAGGGCGGCTTCGTCTTGCGGCAAACCTTTCGGCGGCGTATGGCCGAACGGCGTGTTCGGCTCCATGGTCAGATGATACGCGCTGATGTGGGTTGCGCCCGTGGCGATGGCGGTTTGCACGTCGTCCAATGCCGTCTGAACAGTTTGGTTCGGCAGGGCATACATCAAGTCGATATTGACTTTATCAAATAATTTCAAGGCAGTGGCTATGGCGGTTAAGGCTTCTTTACCGTTGTGGACGCGCCCCAGCCGCGCAAGCATATCGTCGTTGAAACTCTGCACGCCAATAGAAAGCCGCGTAATACCCGCGTCTTTAAATCCTTGAAACTTCTTGATTTCAAACGTACCGGGATTGGCTTCCAAAGTAATTTCCGCTTCCGGCTGCAAGCGCAACAGCGAACGCACGCCGCTCAACAAACGGTCAATCGATTCCGCCTGAAACAGGCTGGGCGTACCGCCGCCGAAGAATATCGTTTCCACCGGCCTGCCCCAAATATTCGACAATTCAAGCTGCAAATCGGTTAGCAGCGCGTCGATATAGGCGGCTTCGGGCAATCCGTTTTTTAAACTGTGGGAATTGAAGTCGCAATACGGACATTTTTTGATGCACCACGGGATGTGGATGTAGAGCGACAGGGGCGGCAGGGCGGTGAGCTGTCCGGGATACTGAAAGGTAATATTATGTTTCACGTTGTTAGATTTTTTGTGTTCTCAAATATGGTTAAATTCTCTAAATAATTTAGGCAGTCTATCAATAATTTTAATTGCTTCTTTGTAGCTAGAGTAGAGTTCATCTGAAGTTTTTTCTAGTGAAAATGCCGCAAAATTTTGATGAACTAAGCGGTTTCTATCTAAGCCAAGTTCAAGAAATTGTTTTATTGATTCTTCTAGTTCTTCATCTTTAATTTTTTCAGTAGCATATTTTTTAAATGGTTCTCCAAATATTCCTAAAAAAGAATTGATATTCTTATCATCCCATCTAAACCACGTATGATACTGTCTACTAATAAATTTTGTTCTTACTAGCTCAGAAATGATATGTTTTTCATGAGTTTGTTCTTTTACATATTCTAGAACACAACTGGTAATTCGGTCTTCAAAATAACTTGAAATGGCCAGCAATAGAGTTTTACGATAGATTTCATCAGCAGAAATTGATAAAGATATTTCATCATGGTCTTCAAGAAATTTTTTGAGTTCTTTATGATCTTCATATATCCTATCAATAATATCCTTCATAATAGAAAGGTTCCTATACTTTTAATGAAATAATCTGTTTAGCTTTTTCTAGTCTTTTAGCTACTTTAGTCGCATGAGCAGTACCTTTTAGTAGAGCCTCAGAGAACTCTTCATCCTCGGCTAATTTTTTAATACTATTTTCTTCAATAAAACCTTCAATTAATTTATTTTCATCAGGAGAGAAAAACTTTTTAGCTACAGCATAAAAAACAGCCTCAAATATCCCGACATTGAATAAATTTCCTCTTGACCTACTTCTAAAAATCCTAGGGTCAAGATCACGACAGGCGGTTATAAAAGAGTTAAATAAATCTAATAAGTATTTATTATATTCGGTTGAATATTTAGAACATTTTTCTGAAAATTGGTTTAGAAACCTAGTCATAGAAGGTCGATAGTTTTCACTATCAATAAGCATAGCAAAAGATCGCAGGAGAATTTCTATATCCTTCATATGTAAATCAGGTTCTGGCGAACCCAATAAATTTCTCCAGTTAGAATTGTTGTTTATCTTGAAAAGCATCTTATAAAAATCTGAGTGGTACATACTGGTACGGATTTCTTGTGCTTTTAAATTCATTCCGCCAGTATTTAATCTATTAAAAACTTCAAACATTGAAGAATTATCATTAGATGGCGCATTTTGTTTTACTATAATATTTCTGATTGGTCGTAAATCTAATTGTAGTTTAAACTCCCCAAGAGTTGAGTAGTTCATTCCATGAAATTTATTTTTTTTGTCAGATAGTTGACTAGGTAATTTAAGGTTGAAAGGAGTAAAATATTCATCATCATGCAATACTTCTTCAGGAATTTTTCCCTCTCTATCAAAAATATTACGTAAAGCAGAGCGTTTTTCTTTTTTAGGAAAACGTTTTTTCATAAAGTAATATATTGACATTAATCGTTGTTGCCCATCGATAACTAAAAATTTATTTCTTTCTTGTTCATATAGAAATAATTGGGGTACTGGAAGGCCTAATAATAATGATTCAATTAATTTAGATGACCTACCGATATCCCAAACAAAATTTCTTTGAAATCCAGGTATGATGACAGCTCCTGATTCAATAAAACTATTTAATGTCATAACATTAAAATCATTAGGAGTTGCTGTAATATCATATCCATCTATATCTAAATTTTCACATTCATTTTCTGCATAATCATCAATCTGTAATGAGTTATTGTTTTCATAAGTTTCCATATTGCTAACCTTAAAGTATGTAGAAATATAACTGATTTTATTATGAAATATTTATTTTTTGCAACAATTCCCGCAACGCCTGCCCCCTGTGGCTTTCGGCAATCGTGGGTTGCGGGTCGTTTTCGTGGCAGGCGGGAATGCAGACATCATAACAGCTTTTGTCGGAGAGGTCGTCTGAAATTTTCAGACGACCTCTCAAGCATTGCCCCGTCAGAATTTGCCTGTAAACCCAACGGTAACCGCCCGTCCCGGTGCGGGGATGGGGACGTTGGACATCGGGTCGAGGTAGTAGCGGTTGGTGAGGTTGCTGACGCTGAAGTTCATGCTCAGGTTTTTGCCGAAGTTGTAGCGTCCGTAAGCATCCAATACCAAGGCGGAACGCCAGTGGTAGGGTCTGCCCGATGCCTGCATAATCCGCGCCAAGCCCTGACGCGCCAGTTCGTCCTGCTGGCCGGTATCGACGGTGCTGTGGTAGATGCCGCGCATGCCCAGTTCCAGCCTGTTGTTGAAGCGGCGAGTGCCGACATCGAGGTTGAGCGAGTATTTCGGCTGCATGGTCTGATAGAAACGGGTGGCGCCGAAACCGCCGTCGATACATTCGGGGATGCGGTTGTTATAGACGTCATAGTTGAAGGCGGTCGATTTGTCGCAGGTGCGCTGCTTTAAGCGGTAGTTCGCGCCGAATGAGGCAAACCATTTGCCGCTGTCGATACGGCTTTGCAACTCGATGCCGCTGGTCTGTTTCTTGTCGTATTGGGTCAGGTTTTTGTTTTCGGTAATGTCGATGGCGTTTTTGATGGTGTTGTTGTAGTAGGTCAGGCGGATGTTGCCGTATTTCAGCCGCTGCCAGTAGGGCGCGAAATTGAATGAATAGCCTGCTTCCCAGTTGGTGCTGCGTTCGGGCTTCAGGTTGAATTCGGTATTGTAGGCTTCCAGCAGGTTGACGTTGGTGGTGGTCGCTTCGTAAATGCTGGGGAAGCGGGTCGCCTGCGCGAAACGGGCGAACAGGCGGCTGTTGTCGGTCAAATCGTAGCTGACGGCGATGACAGGCGACCATGCGCCGGCTTTCAGGTGTTTGGGCATGGGCCATACTTCGTCTTCGTTGGCGGGTTTTTTATAGAGGCGGTGGCCGCCGGTACTGCCCATCGTAGTCGCCCGCTCTTTTTTTTGCAGATAGGGTGTTTTAACATCATCTATTGCAGCATTGGTTAAATATTTGAAATAGCTGCCTTGCAATCCCTGCGGATTGTTTACTTTTTCGTTAAATTGCCCTTGCGCGAAAACCGGCCCTTGATATTTGCCGTCAATATAGGGTGTATAGACTTCTTTCTGCCGGTAAACGGCTTCGTCGTGGTTGAAGGACGGGTTATCTACCTGTGGATTGTCGCCGTTTGCGTTGGCATAGATGACTTCGCCGGTCTGTCTTTCTCCGTTAATCGACGTTATAGTCATAACCGTATTTGTTGCGGAATTCGTTTATCAGGCGATTTGACTCGTCAACATCTTCGGCTCTCAGAATTTTCCGCACATCGTCCGCTTCTTCTTTATTTGCAATCAGTTCGTAATAGGGGATATAGCTGCCGAGGATATAGCCGTCCGAGCTTTTCCCTCCTTGCAAATCGACGGAATAAAACGGATCTTTTCTCGCCCGTCTTGCTTTTGCCAAGGCATCGTCGTAAGCCCAGAATTTGTCGTAGCGTATGCCTGCCTGAATGTTCAGGCGGTCGGTTGCCTGCCAGTCGAAAGCGACTCCCGCGCCCCATTCGTGGCGGCGTCCCGCCCTCGGACCGGCAACGGCTGTGGCGGCTGTGGCGGCGCCGATGATGTCGAAGATATCTTTGTCGTTGTTGGTGATTCGGTTGGATTCGTCCAGTTTTTCATATTGGACGTTGGCGGAGAGGGTCATGGCGAGCTTGTCGGTCAGGCGCATGCGGTTGCTGATGTCGGCGCCGGTACGGGTGGCGCGGGTGCGCTGTTCCACGCCTGATTTGACGCGGTATGCACCGGGTACAGGAGGCGGATCTTTCGGCTCTTCGGCAGGAACCAAACCTTCGGCAACCAGCTCGCGGCAGCCTATGCCTTCGCTGATGTGCCTGCCGATGAATTCGTTGGGAATTTTATTGTGGACAAAGCAGTTGGCCCACTTGTCGTATTCCTGATCGCCGTAGGTAACGGCCAAATCCGGCCCGCCGCTTTGATGGCGGGAACCGGTGGTTTTTGTACGCCAGATATTGGCCTGCAAGTCTATCCAGCGGCTGCCTTCGGGTTTCCATTCGTAGCCGATTTTATGGCTTTTGGTGTCAATGGTGGAATTGAGCGTTTGCGCAGGTATGACCAGCGGCGGCCTGCCGGTGAAGTTGAACTCGTTGCTGAAGCCCAGCAGTATGGCGTTGTAAAAGGGGTTGTTTTCGCCAAAACGGACGCGGGTGCGCATATGGCCGAGGCTGATTTTCTGATGGTTGGGCAGATACCAGTTGTTTTTCAGCAGCAGGCTTTTGCTCGCCACATTGCTATTGAACACTTCTTCACCGGGGCGGTAGAGCTTCGCCATGTTCGGTATCATGGTCGCCCCCGTATTGCCGAAATCCGCATTGTCCGGGTCGTATTCCGGATTGTTCAGAAGCCGCCCGCCCCGCGTTTTCCGCTGAAGTAATTGCCTTTTTTGCGGTCGCTGTAAGCAATCAGGCCGTCTGAAATATCGGTTTTAAACGCCGCCGAAACCATGCCCGAACGGTCGTCTTTGAAATTGCCGATTTTGCTGCTGCGGCTGCGCGGCGGGTTTTTCTCTTGGAAATCGAGTGCCTGATAAGGCTCCAACGTTCCGGCGACTGCGCCCGCCGCCCCGTCTGCCGTCGGCCTGCCCGGAATGGTGCGGTAATCTTCAACACCGAGGTATTGCAAATTGTCAACGCGGGGCTTGGCCGTATTGCCCGAAAAACTGCCTTTTATCTGAATACCCCATTTTTTCCCTTCGGGAACAATGTCTTCAGGTTCGATGGTTTGAATGGCGACCGAACCGCCCACCCCTGATTTGACACCTCGGGTCATCGACGGCCCTTTTTCTACCGCAATACTGCGGAACAGGGCGGGATCGACATAGTTTCTGTCGGCAACGCCGTAATTGTTCATCCATACGTCGACGGTCTGCTCCGTTCCGTCAATGGTAACGGGGATACGGCCTTTTCCGGCGATGCCGCGGATGCTGGGTGTAATCGCGCTGCCCGCATTGCGCGTATTCATGTTGTACACGCCGTTGAGCCCCTTGAGGATGTCACCGGCGGCATCGGGGCGGTAGCGTTCGAGGTATTCTTTGCCGAGATAGGCGTTGGAGACGTTTTTGCTGTATTGCTGCGCTTCGCCTTTTTGGTCTTTGGTCAGGCGTTTGCCGCGGACTTCGATAGTGTCGAGGACTGCGGTGTCGGGTGTAACCGCATCTGCTGCCCACAGGTGCGGGCTGTGCCACAAAATACTGAGGCAGGCGACGATGGTTTTGAAGGGGTAGTTTCTCATGTGATGACTCCTTGTATTGTCTTTATAACAGGCGCTCCATCGGGTGCGGACGGTAATCAATTTTCAAGGAGTGGTTTGTAGAATGTGTTTTATGTTTTTATGATGGGGATTTTTGAGTAAGGATATTTGCTGTTTTTTGGATATTATAAGTTTTTGAAAAAATTTTATAAGTTTTGTTCCTTTGGTGGTGCGTTTTACGGATAAACAGGATGAAAAACGTCGTCTGAAAACGGCACTGCGGGTTTTCAGACGACGTTTTGTTGTTCAGAGGGCTTCGATTTTTTTCAATAATTCCCGCAGCGCCTGCCCCCTGTGGCTTTCGGCGTTTTTGATTTCGGGATCAAGCTCGGCGGCGGTGCAGTTGTGTTCGGGCAGGTAAAAATGCGGGTCGTAGCCGAAACCGTGGGTTCCTGCGGCTTCTGCCTGCCATTGTCCGCGCCAGATGCCTTCGGCGATGATGGGCTGCGGGTCGTTTTCGTGGCGGACGAGGACGAGGACGCAGACGTAGTGGCAGCTTTTGTCGGCTTTGTCGGCGAGGTCGTCTGAAAGACGCTTGTTGTTGGCGGCATCGGATTTGGGGTTTGCTCCGGCATAGCGGGCGGAGAGGACGCCGGGTGCGCCGTTTAATGCGGCGGCGCAGATGCCGGAGTCGTCTGCGAGCGCGGGCAGGCCGCTGTGTTTGGCGGCGTGGCGGGCTTTGGCGAGCGCGTTTTCAACGAAGGTGTGGTACGGCTCGGGGCATTCGGGCGTGTCGAACTGGGATTGCGGCAGGACTTCGATGTTCAAATCGGCGAAGAGGCGGGAAAATTCTTTGAGTTTGCCTGCATTGCCGCTGGCGAGGACGATTTTGTCGAACATGGGTTTTCCTTAACGGGATTCGGTTTGTTGCTCGCGCATGATTTGGGCGCGGGCTTTATGGCGGATGTAGAGGGCGAGGCTGCCGATTTGGGCGAAGACGGCACCGAAGGCGAACAGGAAGGCTGCGACGGCGAATTGTTTGCTTTGGATGGAAAGCAGGTAGCCGCCGAGCATGATGAGTCCGATGAAAATCAGGGTGAAAAGGGCGGTCAGCAGGAGGTAGATTTTTTGTCGGTTCATGGTTGGGAACGTTTTTGATAAAGGGCGGATGCGTGGTTTAGGTTGTCCGTTTGTTGGTAGATAGGGATGGCGTTGGTTTGGGAATGGGGGAAGGGATGAGGTCGTCTGAAAACTTGGCAATCGGGTTTCAGACGACCTTTTGTGTTTATACGAGCTGTTCGCCCCAATGCAGTTTTTGACGCAGGGTTCGGAAGTATTGGTAGTCGGTGGGATGGAGGATGCGCAGGGGATTGTGGTAGCGGCGGATGATGATGCGGTCGAGGTTTTGTACGTCGATGAAGGATTGTCCGTCGAAATGGACGCGGGCGTCGCCGCTTTGGGTAACGAGGATTTCGATTTCGGAGGTGTCGGGGATGGCGATGGGGCGGTTGGTCATGGATTGGGGGCAGATGGGTACGAGGGTGAAGGCGTGCAATCCTGCCTGCATGATGGGGCCGCCTGCGGCAAGGGAGTAGGCGGTGGAGCCGGTGGGGGTGGAGACGATGAGGCCGTCGGAGCGTTGGGTATAGACGAATTCTTGGTTGATGAAGACTTCGAACTCTATCATTTGTCCGGCACCGCCGCGCGAGAGGACGGCGTCGTTGAGGGCGAGGGCGCGGTGGAAGGTTTGTCCGTCGCGGACGAGGGCGGCTTCGATGAGGATGCGCTCTTCGGGCAGGTATTTGCCTTCGAGGACGGGCAGCAGCTCTTCGGTCATGTTTTCGCGGGGGATTTGGGTGAGGAAACCTAAATGCCCTTGGTTGATGCCGATAACGGGTACGGCGCGGGGGGCGATTTCTCGGGCGACGGAGAGGAATGTGCCGTCGCCGCCGAGGACGATGACGAGGTCGCAGTGTTTGCCCAAGTCGGATTTGCTGACGATGTGGCAGCCGACGGTATCTTGAACATAGATGCAGCGTTCTTCTATGCCGATTTCGTCCAGATAGACGGTGAGGCCGTGTCCCTGCAGGAAGTGGATGAGGGTGTGGGCGGTGTTTTGGATTTCGGGGGTATTGGGGCGGGTTACGATACCGATGTTGTGAAACGGGCTGTTCATAGGCATGGGGTCGTCTGAAAATTAGTCTATCCAGATGTCGCGTTCGAGCCGGTCGAGGCGTTCGTTGAGGCGGGCGACGTCGTCGCGCAGTTTGTCCACTTCTTCCATCCAGGCGGACAGGGTGGCGGCGTCGATAACGGGGGATTCGGGTTCGCGGGAAAAGTCGCTGATTTGCTCGGCTATGCTTTGTCCGATTTTTTTGACGGTTTGCCCGATGTTTGCGGCGCGTTCGCTGATGCTGCCTGCGAGTGAGTCGCCGAAGATGCGGGCGAGGTCGTCTGAAGCGTAGTAGCGCAGGCTGCCGAGGATGGGCAGGACGGTCATGCCGAGCATGAGGTCGCCTTCGAGGCTGATGTCGCCGACGCCGGGTTCTTGTCCGGTCAGGATTTTGCGGATGGCGCTTTGATGGAAGGTGATGAGGGTGTCGGCGGGTTGGTCGGCGGTTTCGAGGAAGCCGTCGTGATTGATGCGTCCGGTCAGTCCGAATCCGGCGAGGTTGAGGCTCAGGGTTTTGCCTGACAGGCGGGACAGGTCTTGTTGATGTTCCGGATTTTGTTGTATCAGGTGGTTGATAACGGGAAATAGGGCGGACATAGGGTGTTCTCGATACTTTCGGGCTTGGGGTTGTTAAGTAAGACTGTTTTTTTTGGTTTTGGTTTTGCCGCTGCCGAAAGGTCGTCTGAAACGGTTGCGGAACGCCAATTTTACAGGCTTAATCCGTCGGCGGAAACGGTATTTACAATTTTGCCGCCGCAGGTATCGTCGGGCGCGAAATCGGGCGGCGGGAGGCCGAGTTTGGCGGCTTCGGCGGTATAGAAATCGCGGCGGGTCGGGTGGCGCGGTTCGACGATGTTGCGGATGCGTCTGCCGTTTGGATGGAGGGTCGTCTGAAACAGGGTTTCGACGGCGATGTCGCGGTGGACGATATTGACGGGCTGGTTGCCACCCGGGATGTTTTGCTTTTGAACAAGGCGGCTGACGGGATGGCGTTCGGCACAATAAAGCCCGCCCAGACGCAGGATGTCGATGTTCGGCACGCCGCTGTCGAGCAGGTATTGTTCGGCAGCAAGGATTTGGCGGGCGGACTCGGTTTGCGGATCGGGTGCGGAAGTTTCGTCGCATTCGCGCGCTTTATCGCCGTAAACACTGGTGCTGCTCGTGAAAATCAGATGTTGCACGTTACACGCTCGGGCAAGTTCTGTCCATTGTTTGACGGTATCGGCGTAATGCGTCAGCGAGGATGGCGGCAATAGGCAGAACCAAACGGGTTTGTCGGCGTGTTGCCGCCAAAAGCTTGTATCGCGGGCAAGGTTCGAGCTTTGAAACACGCTGTCTTGATTGAGATCGAGGGTGTCGAGGTGTATGGGCAGATTAATATCGTCCGAAGTCAGGCTGTGCTTGACGGCGGCGACGCGGCTGCCGTTTTCGTAGAGTTTCTGCGCCAAAGGGCGGCCGAGATAGCCTAGGCCTAAGATAGATGCGTCGGGGGAGGCGGAAGGAGGGGTAGGTATCATGTTTATAGATGAATGCCGTCTGAAAATAGGCTCAGACGGCATGGAAATTATGACTGCGTACCGCCTATTTTCCGGTCGTATTCCTCGCGGTGTTCCGGCAAGAGGTAGGGACGCAGGAGGCTTAAGGTACGACGGATGCCGCGTGCTTTGGAGTCTTCGGTCAGTTTGGTACGTCCGCGTAGGGAGCTGTCGAAGTCGAACCAGTATTTCGTGACCATCCACATATTGACGGCGAGGTCGTTCATGGCGGTTTGGTCGGCTTGGATGATGTTCAGACCGTTGAGCTGGGTGAGCAGGTTGACCAAGAGCGGAGAGACTTTGGCTTGGGTGAAGGTGTTGTGCTCGCCCAAAAGTTCGGCACTGCGCGCAAGCAGGGTGTTCACGTCGCTGAAGAGGAAGCGGTATTCCCACATAACGTCGTAAATGCCCGCCATATAGTTGATGGAGTCTTCCACATCGGACGGCAACACGGCTTCATTCAGGTATGCCAGCAGGGCTTCGCTGTAACGTTTGAACAGTTGGACGATGATTTCGTCTTTGTTGCGGAAGTGGTAATAGAGATTGCCCGGACTGATGCCCAAATGCGCCGCGATATGGTTGGTACTGATGTTGCGCTCGCCTTCCTCGTTGAAGAGCGCAAGGCTGGCATCGATGATGCGGGTGTAAGTATTGGTTTTTGCAATGCGGGTCACGGGCATACTCCTTGGATTTACAGGCTGAACGAAGCGGGCAGCCAATTGGGTTCGGCGTGTAATTCTACCTGAAATCGAGTAAATACTGTATTGCAGACGTGTTGCGCCAGTTTCCAGATGTCGTCTGAAGAGGCATTGTTTTTGTTCACTAAAACCAAAGCCTGCCGGTCGTGTACCGCCGCGCCGCCGATTTGGAAGCCTTTCAGACGGCATTGGTCGATCAGCCAGCCGGCGGCGAGTTTGACCGAACCGTTGGGCTGCGGATAGCGCGGCATATCCGGATGCTGCTGCAACAGGGTGGCAGCTTTTTCCGCGCTGACGACGGGGTTTTTAAAGAAACTGCCGACATTACCAAGTACGTTAGGATTAGGTAGTTTACTGTTGCGGATTGCACACACTGCATCGGAAACGTCTTTCGCCGTCGGCGCCCTGCCCGCGCTCAGTTCGGCAACGGCTGCTGCCAAATCGCCGTAACCCAAATTCGGCTCGAAACGCTCTTTCAGGGCGAATACGACCGAAACAATCACATAACGCCCTTTGCCTTCCTGCTTGAACAGGCTTTCGCGGTAGGCAAAGCGGCAGTCGGCATTGGAAAGCTCGATAAAGGTTTCCGTATCCAAATCGAAGCAGCGCACGCTGTGAATCACGTCTTTCGCTTCCACGCCGTATGCGCCGATGTTCTGCACGGGCGACGCGCCGACTGTACCCGGAATCAGGCTCAGGTTTTCCAGACCGTTCAAGCCCAGCGCGACGGTGTGCAGGACAAAATCGTGCCAGATTTCGCCTGCCTGCGCTTCGATGTAAACGAGGTCGTCTGAACGCGCAATCTCGCGTATGCCTTTGTTTTCCATGTGTACGACCAGTCCGGCGTAATCCTGCATCAAGAGGATGTTGCTGCCGCCGCCGAGCCATAAAACGGTATCGCGGTCGAACTCGGGCAGTCGGACGATGTCGCGCAACTCGTCGGCGTGTTCGAGCGCGATAAAGGCTTGGGCTTGGGCGCGAAGGCCGAAGGTATTGTAGGGGGTGAGGTCGGTTTGGTATTGGATGGGTTGCATGATGATTTGTGATTTTGTGGATTCAGGTCGTCTGAAAACTTACTATTTAACAATTACGATAGGTAATGGGGTTTTGGGGCGCTTTATAGTTTTCTTGGGAAGAATAGGTCAGCTTATTCACGATTTCTTCATAAATGTCGGAACCTTCTGGTAACGGCTTGCCTTCAAACATCCAACGGCCTTGAATAATATCGTCAGCAGAAATCCATCTTTCGATTTCATATACTGCCAATGTCCAGCCGCGATAGACTGCAACTGCATATTTTGCTTTTTCACGCCTGCTTCCGATTTTCCAATATTTCCGTGTGCGTTCGTAAATTTCCTTATCCCTATTGGCTTCAGGAATATTTCCGGATCTAATGTCTTTTTTCAGTTTCTCGTATTCTTTATTAATCGTAATTAAAACAATGGGTTTATCAGTTTTTAATTCTTGAGCATCATACTTTCGTTTTAATTCCGACAAACTCATTAATCCTACTTCTGAAGAATGCGTGCCCCCTTGAATATTAGTCAGTGGCTGCTGGCTCGGCTTGACTAGGGAGAGTAGGTCTATTGCCATCGCTTCATATTCAAAAGCCTGTTTGTCTGTTTGGATGTTGTGCCGCAGAATGTAATACACGGGCTGGTGTCCGCTTTTATGTATTTCCCTAATCAAGGCAATTTTATCACTTGGCGTTTCTGTTTCTTGTAATGAACCTAGGGCATGATGGAAAACGCGATTGCCCACGCCTTTACCTACATAGAAAATATTGCCGTCTCTAGGGTCAATCAAGCAATAAACATAGTAAGCAAGTTTTTCTATAATAGAAGTTGAAAACATTTTTTCCCCTTAAAAGTGAATAAGCCGTAAATGAAATATCAATGGAGATCGTCTGAAAGAAATTTCAGGCGACCTTATGCGATCTGACCATTTCCCTGCTGCACAATTCCAAGCACCACACCAAGGCGATGGCTGCAATGGTGAGCGAGGCAATCAATGCCGTCCAGAAGCCGTAAATGCCCATATCGAAACGGTAGGCGAGCAGGTAGCCCGGCAGCAGGCCGCAGCCCCAGAAGGCGGCGGCGTGGATGAACATCGGCACCTTTGTGACTTTGTAGCCGCGCAGGGCGTAGGACGCGATACATTGGGTGAAGTCTGCCGGTTGGAACAAGCCGGCGAACAGCAGGACGGTGGCGGCGATGCTTAAAACCGCCGGATCATTGTTGTACATGCTTGCCAGCGGGGAGCGGAATAATACCAAGGAAAGCACGGTAATCACGGCGAGTACCCAGCCCGACACCAGCGACACGCCCGAAATATAGCGCGCCCGCGAAAATTCGCGCCGTCCTAATGAAAAGCCGATGCGTACCGTCCCTGCCGAGCCGACGCTTTGCGGAATCATATAGAGAATCCCCGACAAACTGATGCCGACCTGCTGCGCCGCCACATAATCCTCGCCGAAAGGCGCAATCAAAAACACGATAAACGAAAACGCGCTGGCTTCCAAAAAATAAGACAGCCCGATGGGTGCGCCGATTTTCCAAATCTGTTTGAACACCGCCCAATCCGGTTTGCCGAATTTTGCCGTCAGTCCGAACGGGCGGAAGAATTTTTCCTTGGCGATATAAATCCACAACGCCAGCGCACTGAACCAAAACACCGCCATCGTCGCCAACCCGCAGCCTGCGCCGCCCAAAGTGGGCATACCGAATTTGCCGTAAACGAAAATATAGTTCAGCGGCACGTTCAACACAAACGCCGCGAAGCTGACCAGCATAATCAGACGCGGGCGGTTCAGGCTGGAAGCGTAGGCGTGCAGCGCGCGGTGTACCATTGCCGCCGGCATCGCCAGACTGGTAAACAACATATACTGCGCCATTGTGCCTTCCACATAATCGCTCAAGGTCAGCCAGTTGCGGAACGGCGTAATCGCCGCCCACATCAATACCATGCCGAAAATCCCCAAAAACAGCCCGAACCAAATCCCCTGCCGCCCCGTTTCGCCCACTTCACCGGTTTTACCCGCGCCGTAAAGCTGGGCAATCATCGGGTTCAGCGCCGCCATAATGCCCATAAACGTAATATAAACCGTGGCAAACGCGCTGCTGCCCAACGCCACCGCCGCCAAGTCCTCCGTACTCGCATCGCCCGCCATCACGGTATCGACGAAACCGATGCCCACCTGCGCGACCTGCGCCAGCAGCATGGGCAGGGCAAGGGCGGTCAGCAGGCGGACTTCTTTCAGGAAGACGGAAAAGGAAAAGCGGTTGAGGTCGAGCAGCATAAGTGTTTGTAGGACTTTAAAAAAAGCGGAAATAAAGAAACAGGTCGTCTGAAAAAAGACGGCCTGTTCCGTATGGGCATGGGATGCGACATTATAGTGGAAACGGAGGTCGATTGACAGCGTGCTCAGGCAGCTTTTCAGACGACCTCCTACGCATCAAAGCAAAGGCTGCTGCCGCACGATGGCGCGGATGACGGCGCGGTTTGGATGCAGGGCGGTGCGCAGGCGTTGGGACAGCGGCTGGGGCAGGCCGAGGATGTCGGCGGCAATGGCGGCGGCGCAGACGGGGGCGGTGGCGAGGCCGCGCGTGCCGTGGGCGGTGTTGATGTAGGCGTTCGGCAGGTAGGGGCAGGGGATGTTGTCGAGGCGGTAGTTTTTGTCCAACGCGAGTTTGGCGTAGGCGGTCTGCATGGCGGCGATGTCGCCGAGCGCGCCGACGACGGGCAGGTGGTCGGGGCTGTCGCAGCGCAGGGCGGCGTGTCCTTGCGGTTTTGCAAAGGGGTCGTCTGAAAACGAGCAAGGCGAGTTTTGCTCAAACAATGATTGCGCCAATGGCGGGTTGAGTTGTTGCAGGGCGGCGCGGTTGGCGGTTTCTTCGTGCGGGTGCCAAGCGTCGTCGTTGCTGTTGAGGACGAAGGTTGCGCCGTAGCAGTGTTGCCCTTGCCAGCTCGGGCTGATGTAGCTTTCTCCGGATAGCGCGCAGCGCAGGCGTTTGGAAAAACCGCTTGCTGCCGCCACGCCGGTTTGCCCGCGGATTTGGCGGAAAGGCAGGGCGGAGACGTTGGCATCGGCGGCGTTCGGGCTGTGCGCGCCCATGCAGTAGATGATGTGGGTTGCGCTGAAACTGCCGCGCGGCGTGTGTACCGTCCAGTTTGCGCCGTCGTATTCGGCGGAGGATAAGGGCGTGTCTTCATGCAACGCAATCAGCGGATGATTCAGCAAGGCGCGGACGACGGCGGGCGGGTTCAGCCATACACCCTGCGGCCAGTAGAGGCCGTCTGAAAAGACGTCTATGCCTGCGATTTGCGCGGCTTCGTCGGCGGACACGCTGCGGTAAAGATGGACATGATGCTGCTGCAAACCCAATGCCTGATTGCGTTTGCGTTCGGCTTCGTCGAAATTGAGGTGCAACACGCCGTCGCCGCCCCATGCGTCGGAATCGGGCAACAGGTCTTGCAGCAGGCGGCGGGTGTAGCCGTAGCCTGCCAACAGCAGTTCGGTCTGCTCGGTGTCGTGCGGCGAGATTTTGGCGTAGAGCAGCCCTTGGCGGTTGCCGCTGCCGCCTTGCGCCGCTTTGTCGGCTTCCAAAACGGTAACGCGCACGCCGTGTTCCGCCAGCTTGCGCGCGGTCGCGGCGCCGGCTATGCCCGCGCCGATAACCAGCGCGTGTTCGGGCGGAGTGGTGGCTTGAGGTCGTCTGAACCAAGGTTTGACGGGCTTGGGTGAGACTTGCGGCACGGCTTCGGTCTGCCATTCGATACGGTCGAAATGTTCGTGCAGGCTGTCGGCACGGTGCGGCGGGACAAGCCAGATATGTATGTCAGGCAGCAGGTTTTCCAGAAAGTTGACGCTGTTGAACTGAAGGCATTTTACGGCTTGGTCTAGGCGGTTTTTCAGACGGCCTTCCAGCTCGGTCGGTGCATCGGACAAAGGAAAATCGGGAATGCGGTTTTCGGTCAGGCAGGCAACCAGATGCAGCGGCGCGGGACGGGCTTCGATCACGCGGGCAAGTTCGGCGGGGGCGGGCGGGGTGTTCCAAGCGAGGATGGGCATAGCGGGGTCGTCTGAAAAAGAGGTTGATTACTGAAGCGCTGTCTGTCGGCTTGCCTTAATGCTTTTCTCCCTGCTCTTTGACCGGCTCTTTGGTCTGAACCGGCGTAACCGGGAAAAACAAGATCAGCGGGTTGGCCTTAATCTGCTGCCAGAAGCTTTTGCACAAATTGCCGACGCTGCCGATTTTCGTGCCGCGCGAGCGCAGGGCGACGAAGAGGGCGAGGGTGAAACTGACGATGAGGTTGACTAAGCCGATGGCGAGGACGCTGCAAATGCCGAGCAGGAATGTGCCAAAGCCGATGTTGCCACTGATGGCGGCATAGCCGAGGTTGGCGGAGGAGAAGGCGACATGGCGGATGTCCAGCGGCAGTCCGAGGAGGTGTCCGAAGTAGCCGGTCATGCCTAAAAGCATCCCGAAGATGAAGTTGCCGACCAGCGAGCCGTAGTGTTTGTGGATGTAGGCGGCGAGGATGCGGCGGGGTTTGGGGCGCATGATTTTGCGTAATAAGGGATTGAAGGGCAGGCGTTGGCGCAGGTTGAGGTAGTCGGCGCGGTTGTCGAAGAAACCTGCAATGATGCCGGAACAGAACAGCCACAAGCCTGCAATGGCGGCATACCATAGTGTCGGGTGGCCGATGATGTCTATGGATTTGAACTGGTAGGCGGTGGTGTGGGCATCGAGTATGGGTTGTTGGTGCAGATGGGCATAGCCGAACGATATGGCGCACGCCAAGAGGATGGCGATGGAAACGTTGCCGAAGACGGCGACGCTTTGGGAGCGGCATACGTCGATAAGGAGCTTGGCGAGCTTGTTGTCCACCGCTTTGCCGCCTTCGTTGAGATCGACCTGTTCGGCGAAGCTGGCGGCGGTCATGGCGGGCTGCTTGGTGGCGACGGTGCAGTGCAGCATATGGATGAGCATGAAACCTATGCCGTAGTTGAGCCCTGACAGCAAGGAGGTAACGAAGGGGCTGAAGCCGAGTGTGCCGATATGGATTTTGTGCAGTGCCATCAGGGCGATAATGACGCCGCCGCCTGCCGCGGAGTAGAACATTTTGAAATATTCTTTGCGGTTGCGGGTGATGTAATGCTCGCCGTGGTGGCTTTTGTTTTCGGTAATGCTGCGGGCGAGCATGCGTATGCTGCTGCGGCGCAGGTGGCGGGTACTGTACTGCTCGACCGCGGCGTAGATGAGGGAGTTCATCAGGGTGATGGTCAGGCGGTTGCGGTTGCCGGCATCGGTTTGGATGTCGGTGAGCAGTTTCAGGCGATCTACTGTCTGCTGTAGCCGTTCGAGCAGGTGGGCGACTTTGACGGACGAGCCTGAACCTGCGCCCGTCCCTTTTCGGCGCAGATAGTCGATCTGGCTGCAACATTGGTCGAACATGACTTCGAGGTGGGCGGTGTCGTAAGGGGTGGTGTCGTTGCGGTAGTGTTCGACCAGTTTGGTGGTTTCGCGCTGGAGGGCGACGAAGGGCGAATCGGCTTCGAGCAGGCGCGGGGCGATGCGGATGAGGTCGGGTTCGATGGCTTCGGAGGCAATCCAAATGGCCAGCATTTCGATGGCGCGCAGGCGGGCGTCAACCAACTGGCGGCAGGCGTTTTGCAGCAAGGCGGGATCGGCGCTGGTGCGGATCAGGTCGTACAGGCTCAACCATTGGCGGATGCTGAGGGTTTGCAGCCATTTGTCGTCGTTTTCGGAGTGGAAAAGGTAGAGGAACACTTCGCGCAGGTTGGCAAAGTCTTTGTAGGACGGGCTGAAGCGTTCGTATATGCGTATGCCCATCTCGCGGGTAAAGCTGTGGCGCGAGAAGATGCCGAGTTTGATCAGCGCGGGATAGATGTGGACTTGCGAAAGCCAGTGGTAGAAGCGTCCGCTGAAGTTTTTTCCGAGTTCTTCGTCTTGTTTGAGCGTGGAGATAATCAGGTCGAAGCGTTCTGCCGCCTGTTTTTTGCCGCCGCGCCGCAGGAATTTGATTAAGGCGTTGAGGATAAGGACGAAATCGGTGTCGGTCAGACTTTTGGAAAGTAAGGGATGTAGATTTTGGTGAGTAATTTTTTCCATTGCGGTATTTTTACATAAAACGGCGGGTTTGATAAGTTCGGGTAATTTATGCAACCTGCTGTAAGCACATTCGATATTTTGGAGCAATGTTTGACGATTTCAACCCTCTTTGTTTTGAAAAGGTCGTCTGAAAACCAGTTTCAGACGACCTTTCGCTTATTTCAGCATCTCTTCGGGAATTTTGCAGACGGGAATCGGATTGATTTTGTGTTGCATGGCTTTGTGCAGGCGGGTGTAGATTTCCAAGACTTCGCGCTGCCTGCCTTCAAAATCTTCGGGACGGCGCGTACCGTAAACGCTCATCGCCCATTCGAGTTCGGGATAGCTTGCGCCCATCTGTTCTTCGTCCGTGCGTTCAGTATCCCAAAGCCCGTCGGTCGGTACGGCTTTTTGGATGGACTCGGCGATGTCCAGTTCGGCGGCAATTTGATAAATCTGCGTTTTGGTCAAATCGGCAATCGGGCTGATGTCTACGCCGCCGTCGCCGTATTTGGTGAAAAAGCCCACGCCGAAGTCTTCGATTTTGTTGCCCGTACCGGTAACCAGCAAACCGTTTAGCTGACCGTAGTAATAAAGCGTCAGCATTCGCAGGCGGCTGCGGGCGTTGGCAAGCGCGAGCTGTTTGGCGGGGAACTCGGTTTCATCGACCTCGACATCGGCGGCAAAAGTATCGAAAGTCGGCGTCAAATCCACACGCATCCCGCTGACGTTGGGAAACGCCTGTTCCAACCGGCGGATGTGTTCTTGCGCGCGGCTGACTTGGTCGGCTTTTTGGCGGATGGGCATTTCAAGCAGCAGAACCTTCAGCCCCGTCCGTGCTGCGATGGCGGAAACGACTGCGGAATCGATACCGCCGGAAACGCCGACGACAAACCCCTTGGCGTGTGCGGCGGCGGCATAGTTTTTCAGCCAGTCGGCAATATGGCGGATAACGGCTTGCGTCTGCATAGTCAGGCTCCTGATTTGAAAGGGGGAATCATACCCGATTTTGAGAGGCTACGGCATATGGACGGGTCGTCTGAAAACACAGGTTTGGCATTGCGAAACCGATTGCCGTGTTTGCAATATTGTCGGTTTGAGGTTTTCAGACGACCTGTGTTATGAGCGGTTGGCTCCTGTGTTTTAATGAGGTTTTTTGTTTGACTTGTCTTTAAATCGATAGATTTGCAGATTGGTTGACCTGCCGCCTTTAAAAGAATTGATTTCATAAGTAATGCCATCATACACAGCGCGTGTACTGATCAGCTCTTCATTCAGCGGCTGTTTCTGTTTAAAGGCTTCGATGTTTTGGATATGTTTGTCCAACAGGTTTTTAAACAAGTTGTCCGGTTTGTTTTTATGGTCGATGGTGGAAATGATTAAGTCGGGGATAGTGGTGTCTTTCAAGATAAGTCCATCGTTTCCAATCACAGCATCCACACCGTCTACCTTGTTATTGACATGATATATGTTGACACTATACGGACATCCCAACTTGACAAGATCTTTTAAAACTATAGATACAGAAAAAAGATTGGCATGATAGTCAGCGGCTCTATACATGTTTTTCTTCCCGAAATTTCTTTTAAAGATTTCGTTATTGCTGTTTTCTATAAAGCCTAACTCTTGCAATTTGGGAACAATCAGTTCTTTATTCATGGGGATAGGCAGGCGTTTAACTGCCTCGAAATGAGTAGGTTCATATCGCGGGTATGCCGCAGGGTCTGCAGGCGGGAGCCGAGGAGGCGTATTAAACTTATACTCGGAAGGATGACATTCAAAATTCGGGGTAGCTGCAGTTTTAACGGCTTCTGCATCTTGCATTCTATCTTGCGTCAAATTCGGCTGATTGCTACATGCCGCCATAATCAGCAAACCCGCCAATACCATCAGCTTTTTATTGACTATCTCCATGATTTCGCTTTCTTTATTTGGTTTTTGTTGTAATCAGTTATGGGCTTTCTTTCAGGTTTTATATCGATAGATTTGTAGTATTGTTCTCCTACCTCCACCAAATGAGTTGATTTCATAGGTAATGCCATCGTACACAGCACGCGTTCTGATCAGTTCTTCATTAAGCGGCTGTTTCTGTTTAAAGGCTTCGATGTTTTGGATATGTTTGTCCAACAGGTCTTTAAACAGGTTTTCAGGCTTGTGTTTATGATCAATGGTAGAGATGACTAAATCGGGGATGGTGGTGTCTTTTAAGATAAGTCCATCGCTTCCAATCAATATTTCTACGCCATTGATGGTATGACCTGATTCATTTAAATGAACTTCTGTTCGATATGCGCAATAAGGTTCGATAAAGTCTTTCAATGATATATATAAAGCAGAATCTTCATGACCTAAAACTTCATAGGTATATAAATTTTTCCCTTTTTCTGTTTTTACTTCATCATTATCATCTTCTCGAAAACCCAACTCCTGTAATTTAGGAACAATCAGTGTTTTGTTCATAGGTATGGGGAGGCGATGAACATTTCTAAAAGGCGCATCAAACTCCTGTACAGCTGATATGCTCAACACTGTTGCCGCAGATGGGGGCTGAGGCAGCTCTCCAAGGGTATTGAATTTATACTCGGAAGGATGACATTCAAAATGGGGGGGGGCGCCGCGGTTTTAACGGCTTCTGCATCTTGCATTCTATCTTGCGTCAAGTTCGGCTGATTGCTACACGCTGCCATAACCAGCAAACCCGCCAATACTATCAGCTTTCTATTGAATGTCTTCATTATTGATAACCTTCTTTGTACTTTTCGATGTTCATCATCTCCTGATGCGGTTTGTAATAAATAAATCGGGTTTTATGTTGGGTGGAAATGACGATGAATTTTGTATGTTAGCTGGGTTGAGATAATGGGTAAAGCAAATGGGATAAGCGGTGGAAGGTGTGTCTGAATGGTTTGCTTTGTTTAGCGAGATATAGTGGCTTGGCGATGCGAAAGGTCGTCTGAAAACCCGATTTGGGCTTTTCAGACGACCTTTCGTTTGGGGCGGTATCAATAAACGTCGCGTTGGTAGCGTTTGTCTTCGCGCATTTCGTTGAGATAGTCTTCGGCATCGTCGCGGCTGAGTTTGCCTTGGGTTTCGATGACGTCGAGCAGGGCGGTTTCTACGTCGCGTGCCATGCGGGTGGCGTCGCCGCAGACGTAGAGGTGTGCGCCTTGTTGCAGCCAGTTCCAGACTTCGGCGGCGTGTTCGGCGATTTTGTGTTGGACATAGACTTTGTGTTCGCCTTGTCTGCTCCATGCCAAGTCGGCACGGGTAAGGATGCCGTCTTTGCGGTAATCGCTCCATTCGAGCTGGTAGAGGAAGTCGTCGGCGAGGCGTTGGTTGCCGAAGATGAGCCAGTTTTTGCCGTTGTCGCCGTTGGCGTCGCGTTGCTGCATGAAGGCGCGGAAGGGGGCGATGCCTGTGCCTGCGCCTATCATGATGACGGGGGTGTCGCCGTTGGCGGGCAGGCGGAAATTGGGGTTGGGTTCGACGAAGACGCGTACTTCGCCGCCTTCTTCAAGACGTTCGCCCAGATAGCCTGAGGCTGCGCCGGTGTAGGTGTTGCCGTGGTGTTCGAAGCGGACGACGCCGACGGTCAGGTGGACTTCTTCGCCGACTTCGTCTTGCGCGGAGGCGATGGAGTAAAGGCGCGGGGTTTGGGGGCGGAACAGTTGGAACAGGGTTTGCGCGTCCAAGGGATGGGGGTGGGCGGCGAAGACGCCGACGGGCGGGGTGGCGGCGAGGTAGGCGTCCAATCGGGTTTTGTCGGCGGCTGTGGTTTTGAGTTCTTCGCTACCGGACAATTCGGCGTATTGCTGCACGAGTGCCGGCGTGTTTTGCGTGATGTCGGCGGACTCGGTCAGGGCAGTGCGGATGTCGGTTTCGAGGTCGTCTGAAAGGCGGATTTTTTCTTCCCCGCTTAATTGGTGCAAATCGAGGATTTCTTGAACCAAAGCGGGAGCGTTGAGCGGGAGTACGCCCAATGCGTCGCCTGCCTGATAGTGCAGTCCGGAGCCGGACAGGTCGATTTCGATGTGCTCCACGTCTTTTTCGGCGGAGCGGGACGTGATTTTTTGGCGGACGGACAGGGTGGCGGTATAGGGTTTGTCTTTGGTATAGACAGTGCCTGCGGTTTGAGGGGCGGCGGGTGTTGCAACGGATGCTGCGGCGGTTTGCGCGGCAAGTTCGGCAACTTGGGGGACGACGGCTTCTATCCAAGCATCGGCAGCGCTTTGGAACTCTAAATCGCAGATGCCCAAGTCGTTCAGACGACGTGCGCCCAGTTCGGCAAATTTGGCGTCAAAGTCTTTGCCCGCTTGGCAGAAATTGGGATAGGAAGAATCGCCCAAACCCAAGACGGCAAAAGTGAGTTTGCCCAAATCGGGGGCTTTTTTGCCGAAGACGAATTTATACAGCGGCAGGGCTTCTTCGGGTGGCTCGCCCTCGCCTTGCGTGGATGTTACCAATAACACGATGTCTTCATCGGGTAGGGTTTTGCTTTTGAAGTCCCCCGCGCTGCTCAATACGGCTTCTACGCCGGCGTTTTTGAGTTTGGCGTACAGGGATTCGGCCACGCCGCGCGCATTGCCCGTTTGCGAGGCGGATAAGACCAATACGCGTCGCGCGGGGGCTGCAACGGCGGGAGCTGCGGAAACACTCAAACCGCCCGCCGCCCCTTGACTTTGCGCCCAGCAGTAGCCGGAAAGCCAAGCGAGCTGTGTAGGCGAGAGGGCGGCGAGTTGTGCGGAAAGTTCGGTGGGAAGCGGGTTGGCTGGAGTCATGTCGGTTCCTTTGTGCGGACGGCTGCTTGAGGCAGAACGTTTGCCTGCGCGGCTTTAATTGTTTGGTTGAATGGTAATTTTTCTGAAAACAGTGGCGATACTGTAAACAGGTCGTCTGAAAAACGGAAAGAATGCTTGGTTTTAATTTAATGCGATTTCGTTATATTCTGGATTGGGAGAGGGGGAGAGGGTTGATATCGGTTTTCAGACGACCCGACTATAATCCTTTGAGATTTTTAAGGGGCAGCAAAAGCGCAGATGTCCATCGGACAACTAGTCAAGCAGCTTATATAAAGCTGCCGTCGGAGGTAATCAGATGATTGAATTTAATGATTTCATAAAAGAAGTAAATAAAAAATTTCAAGATGAGCTATGGGCTGATTTTGAATCCAAATTTTTTGGAGATAATTTATTTATTAAAGTAGGAATAGATTTTTCTTATAGCCATCAGTTTGAACTGTATATTCAAAATGCACGCATGAATAAATCGATTGAGGAATGGACGGTAGATTTGAAGAAAAATCAAATCATATATCTGAAAGATAGGGAAATTTATTTTATAACGGATGTCGATGAAAAAATAATGGTAAAAGGGGAAAGGTATTTTGTTAATTTGTTGACGACTATTTACCATTTGAATCCTTCTGATAGTTTGACAAATTACATAATCAACCCAGAACTGATGGATTTGCCTACTGTTTCAAATGTTACGGTAAATAACTATTTTGAAGAGTTGCGATTGTAATAAGTGCCAGTCATGACTGACATGAAATTGAATTCGTCTCTAGGGGGAGGGGATATTAAATTCAGAAAACAGCAAAAGGTCGTCTGAAAACAGTTTGGCAGTATCTGCATTCGTGTTTTCAGACGACCTTTCCTCTTGATTATGCAAACAGGAGGCGTAAAATATCAAAAAATTACACAATAAAACAAATTCCAACACAACACATCATGAACCGTCTGCTCCAACACGCATTTACCCCCAATCAAGCCACATCCATAGGTCTGCTTGCCGTAGCCTTTTGGAGTTCCGTCGTCGGGTTGATACGCGCCTTGAGCCTGCACATGGGGGCGGTCGGCGGCGCAGCGGTGATGTACAGCCTTTCCACTTTGTTGCTCTTGGCTATTTTCGGATTGCCGAATTTGCGGCAGTTCAGCCGCAGCTACCTTTTTTGGGCAAGCATTTTTTTCGTCGGCTGCGAATTGTGCCTGTCTCTTTCCATCGGTTTTGCCGACAACGCACGCCAAGCGGTCGAAGTCGGCATGGTCAATTATCTTTGGCCGACGTTTACCATCATCGGCGCAGTTTGGTTTAACAAGCAGCCGGCAAAATGGTGGATAGGCATAGGCTTTGCCCTTTCGTTTATAGGTATCGCGATCGTTTTAGGCGGTGACGGTGGATTTTCTTTGCCCGAGATTATCGGCAACATCCGAACCAATCCGTTCAGTTACATCATGGCATTGTTGGACGCGCTGTTTTGGGCGGCATACTGCACCCTGACCGCCAGAACCAAAGCGCAGGGCAATGCCGTCGGTTTTTTCTTCCTCCTCGTCTCCTGCATCCTGTGGGCAAAATATTTCGCAGGCGGCTACGGCAGCCTTCATTTCGATACTGGTGCCATACTTTATGCCGTTGCCGCCGCAGCCTGCATGGGTTTGGGTTACGCAGTTTGGAACATCGGCATTTCATGCGGCAATATGACCGTCTTGGCGGGTGCTTCCTATTTCATTCCCATTTTTTCTGCTCTCATTTCCTCCGTCCTGCTCAATGCGCCCCTGTCTGTACAGTTTTGGCAGGGCGCAATTATGGTCTGCATAGGCTCAGGCGTGTGCTGGCTTGCGACGCAGAACTTCAGTTTCAGACGAGTCGAATAGTTTGGTCCTTACATCAGGTTTTTTGAAAATATCAAAAAGGTTGTCTGAATATTTTCAGACGACCTTTTATTGTATTTTCAGCCAAATTTTATTTACCATTTCTTTTCATATATAGGTTAAACATGAAATTTAAATATTATATTATTTCTTTATTTTTCTCGTTGTTTTGCATTTTTTTGGCAGGTATTTTTATTGCTCCCTATGGCTTGAATTTTAAAGGTGAGGAGCAATCCTTCAATGAGGCAACAATGCTGATTTCCTCCCCTAATAGAGGAGAAAGAAAGATTAAGCTTGAAACAGGATTAAGATCATACTGGCTATCTTGTTACGGACTTGATGATTTATGTAAAATGGAAAATATAAATAAAAGATTCCCTATAACAAATGCAAAAATATTATTATTAAACCCCAATGAAACAAACTTTTTAAATGGCGTTTTAGTTTCGTATTACAAAAATGATATATTTTATTCAAACAAAAAAATAACGAAGGATGTGAATTTACTTGCAATATTAGCTTCTAACTCAGTATTTTGTTTAAAGTTGGCAGTATTCTTTTTATTACTTTCTCTTTTCTTTTTCATTAAAAGGATTTGATCAAGGCGCGTTATTCAGAAGGTGCGGCATTTGGGTGGTGAGAACAAGACGGCTGATTCCTCGATAAATTCAGCAGTTTCTACAAAATCAGGGGATGGGAATGGCAAAATTTAAGCGTTATTGGCGAATGACATAAATTCCTTTTAGTCTGGGTTGTCTGTCCGGAAAGGACTGTGTGGAGATGTTCTATCCGAGTTTGCTATATAATCGCGCCATCTTTGATGAACAAACATCGTCTGAAAGAACGTCTTAATTTTCAGACGACCTAAAATAAAACCGACATACAAAGGAGCCGAACCATGTTTCACAGCATCAACGCCTATACCGGCGAAACCCTTTGCCGCCGTCCTGCGCAGGGTTATGCAGAGTTTGCACAAGAATTGGCAGCGTTGAAGGTGCGCCAGCAGGCGTTTGCGCGGTTGGGTGTAATTGGGCGGACTGCTTTGCTGCAAGCCTTTGCCGAGCGTTTGGCGCAAAACAAGGAGCGGCTTGCGGAAATGGTTTGCGAAGAAGTCGGACGCTGCCTGCATGAATGCCGTGCCGAACTGGATAAATCGGTCGAACTCATCCGATATTACGTCCGCCTTGCCCCCGAGTTGCTGGCGCATAAGACCATTGCCACGCAGGCGAGCCTCAGTCAGGTGCGGTTTGAGCCGTTGGGCGTTGTGCTTGCCGTCATGCCGTGGAACTATCCCGTCTGGCAGGTTTTGCGTTTTGCCGTTCCTGCCTTGTGTGCGGGAAATGCTTGTGCCGTCAAACCTGCGCCCAGCGTGGCGCGGATCAGCGCTGCGCTGTTGGAATTGGTTTCAGACGACCTCCCGTTGATTGGTGCATGGTTGGACAACGACGATACGTTGAAAGCCATTGAAGACACCGACGCGATGGCGTTTACCGGCTCGACACAGACCGGCCGCCTGCTCGCCGCCCATGCGGGAATGCACCTCAAAAAAACCGTCCTCGAACTCGGCGGCAGCAACCCTTTCATCGTTATGCCCGATGCGGATCTTGAACGCGCCGCCGTCGAAGCCTGTTATTCGCGTTTCCGCGACGCGGGTCAGTCTTGCAACGCAGCCAAACGAATCGTCGTAACCGAAGCCGTTGCCGACCGCTTCATCCCCCTGTTTCTTGCCGAATGCGCCAAATTGCAAACGGGCAATCCCAAAGACCCTGCAACCACGCTTGCCCCGCTGCACCGCGAAGACTTGCGCGCAAACGTACATGCTCAAGTACAGGACGCAGTCGCACACGGTGCGCAGATTCTGACGGGCGGTTTCATTCCCGAAGGAAAGGGCTGGTTTTACCCCGCCACCGTATTGGACAAAGTGAATCCCGACTGCCGCGTTTGGAATGAAGAGGTTTTCGGGCCGGTTGCCATGATTTTGCGGGCGAAGGACGAGGAACACGCCGTCGCCCTTGCCAACGATACGCCCTACGGATTGGGCGCCAGTATCTATACCGCCAATACCCGCCGCGCTTGGGCGTTTGCCGAAAAAATCCAAGCAGGCTCGGTCTTTATCAACCGCCACACCAGCAGCGACCTGCGCCTTCCCTTTGGCGGCGTCAAGGCTTCCGGTTACGGACGGGAATTGTCTGAATTCGGGTTGTATGAATTTGTGAACGTGAAAACGTATTGGCAGAAATAAGGATGGATTGAAAAAGGTCGTCTGAAAACGCCGGGATTGTCTATATCGCGTTTTCAGACGACCTTTTTATCGTGTGCAGATAAATGGTCGATTGACTTAACGTCTACTACGCTATCTTTGCGCTTCAAGCATCCACCGTAAAGAACAAGGTTTCTTGTTTTAAAGCATTGCCGTCGGCATCGGTCAAATCGACGTGTGCTGCGGAAAATTTGATAACTGCAAGACTCAGGCTGCCGGTATCGGTCAGCGCGGTATTGATGATTTGTCCGGCTTCTTCGCCTCCGTTTTGAACGGCAACGCCTGCGGCTTCCAACGAATCGCCCCGCAAAACCGCCAGTCCGCGTTTGACTTGTCCGCGATATTGGGCGCGGGCGATGATTTCCTGTCCCGGATAGCAGCCTTTTTTGAAATGTACGCCGCCGATGATATGTTGGTTGAGCATTTGGGCAACGGCAGTTTCTTTGGTTGCCGTCGAAATCCAAGCGTAGCCGCTGCGGATTTCGTGCAGGTTCCAAGCGTTTTCGGCTGCCGCGTCATATTCGGGCAGAAGCCCGGCTTCGCCGATTTTCAGACGACCTGAATGGGGCAGGGTAATGGTGTATACCCCATTGTCTGCTTGGGCAGGAAAGGATAGGGCAGGTTCGGCTGCGGGAGAGGGGGAGGCAGTTTCGTCCAGCTCGCCTGCGACGGCAAAATCGGGCAGCGGTTCAAAGATGACTTTGGCTCTCAGGACAAACATGCGCAACCGTTTGACGATGGCTTCGGTCAGATCCTGCGCCATAATCAGCAGCAAATCTTCTCCTCGGTTGAGGACGATCATATTTGCCAACACGCGCCCTTTCGGGGTGTTGTAAGTGGCATAACATGCGGTATTTTCGTTCAGATGGTTGATGTCGTTGGATAATTGGCCGTGAAGAAAGGAGGCTCTGTCCTCCCCGCTGACTCGGACGACACCAAAAAATGGCAGGCGGCTTTGCATGTGGAATCCTTTGTCGGGTAGCAATGGAATAGTTCGATATTATAAGAACAAACGCTTGATGAAAAAAGCCGTTGAGTATAAGAAAAGCATACAGAGGTCGTCTGAAAAGGTTTCAGACGACCCATTTTGTTCTGATTAAAAGGAAAATCGGCTAAAATGACGGCGCTTTTTCTTTAGGATAGAGAGTGATTTCAAGATGATTCAGTTATACGGCATTCCCAATTGCGATACGGTGAAAAAAGCCCGCAAATGGTTGGAAGAACATGGTGTTGATTTTCAATTTGTGGATTTTAAAAAGAGCCCGCCGCAAGTTGACACGATAAGCAAATGGTTGGAGCAGATACCGCTGGAGGTTTTATTGAACAAACGCGGTACGACGTGGCGCAAGCTGGATGGGCAAGCCCAAGCCGCTGCGGCTACTGCCGATGGCGCGATTCGATTGATGGCGGAACAGCCCAGCATCATCAAGCGGCCGGTTTTGGAAAAAGAAGGGCGGTTTTTCGTCGGTTTTTCCGAAGAAAACTATCAAGAAATTTTTTCAAAATAACACGATACGGCGGGATGGGGTCGTCTGAAAAATAAGTCGGACCGGCGTTCTGCCAAGAGTGCATAACAAGGCAAAACGCGCTACAATGCGCGTTTGCTATTTTAATCATTACGTCTTCAGATAATATGTTCCATACCGTTGAAAAATATAAAACTCCGGCCCAGATTTTGTTGGGTCTGATTGCGCTGACCTTCGTCGGCTTCGGTGTCAGCACAGTTGCTGCGCCCGGCTCTGATTTTATCGTCAAAATAGGGGATGAAAAAATCAGTGAGTATTCTTTGAATAACGAGTTGCAAGGTGAGCAGCTTCAAGGCCAAAGCCCGTCGCGGGGAGCCGTATTCCAATCTTTGGTTCAACGCGCCTATCTGAAGGAAGGTGCCAAGCTGATGGGTGTGGAAGTTTCCCAAGAGCAGCTTAAACAACTGATCGTGGATGATCCTAACTTTCACGACCAAAACGGTAAATTCAGCCAACAGATCTTTTCAAACTTCCTGAGCCAACGCCATATGACGGAAGACCAGTTTGTCGCCGACATCCGCGAACGGTATGCGTTGCAAAGTTTGATCAATTTGGTGCAAAACGGTGCGATTATCAGCGATGCGCAAGCAGAGCAGCTGATTAAGCTGACTCAGGCGACCCGCGATATCCGTTCGGTAACATTCAATCCTGAATCCTTTGTTTCTCAAGTAAAAGTCGATGATGCCGCATTGAAGGCATATTATGAGGCGCACAAAAAAGATTATCTGATTCCGCAAGGCGTGAAATTGGAATACATCGCCCTGAGTGCCAAAGATTTGGCGGACAAACAGACCGTCAGCGAAGACGAAGTGAAAAAAGCATTTGACGAGCAGGCGCCCCATCTTTCGCCCCGCCGTGAAATTGCCCACATCTTCTTCCCGGTGCCTCAAGATGCCGATGAAACGGTACGCGCGGCAATCAAAGCCGAAGCAGACAAAGTTGCGGCAGAGCTGAAAGCCAAACCGGCCGATTTTGCTGATCTGGCGAAGAAATATTCAAAAGACACCGCATCTGCTTCCAAAGGCGGCAACTTGGGCTATCTGTCTAAAGACGGCGGCTTGGGGACGGATTTGGAAAACGTGGCGTTCTCGCTGCCTAAAGGCGGAATCAGCGATGTGGTTCAAACACCGGTCGGCTACGATATCGTCCAAGTTTTGAATATCGAAGACAAAGTGTCTTTAGAACATGAAAAAGCCCGTATCGAAGCCGATTTGAAGCTGAAAAAAGCTGCTTCCGAATTTAATTCGGCCAAAGAAAAGCTTTCTGAAGAAGCATTTAATACGCCGACTTCCCTGGCGGATGTCGCTAAAAAAACAAATCTGAAACTGGAAAGCCTGGATCAAGATTGGTTGACTCAAGCCAACGGTAAAGCAGCAGGTTTGCCCGATGCATTGATTAATGCTGCGTTCAGTGAAGATGTGTTGAAGAAAAAACACAATTCCGATTTGATTTCCATGGACAAAGATACGGTTTGGGTCATTCGTGTCAAGGAAGTCAGGGAAGAAAAAACCGCACCTTTCACTGACGTTCAAGAAGAAGTGCGTTTGGCTTATCTGCGCAGCGAAGCCGCAAAACTGGCCGATAAAAAAGCCAAAGAAGCCATCGAGGCTTTGAAGGCAGGCAAGGCAGTTGACTTGAAATGGTCGGAAGTATCGAAATTGAGTGCGCAAGATGCACGCCGGACCATGGCACCCGAAGCGTATAACGAACTGATCAAAGCCCGTCCGCAAAATGGCAAACCTGCATACGCCATGCTGCTGGAAGGCATGCCGGCTCCTGTAATTGTTGAAGTACAAAATATTGCCGCGCCGGAAAATATCGCTTCCCAAGTGCCTGCTGCCAAACAAATGCTGGCGCAACAGCAGTCTGCCAACATTTTTGACGCATTGCTGCGTTATTTCAGCAAGGAAATCAAGCGCGAGCAAGGTGCGCAAAAAGTTGATAATTCAGCAGAGTAAGCTGGTGATGAACAGGTAGGCGGCAATGATGGCAAACATGATTGCCCGTCTGCCTTAAACAGAATCAAACGGTCGGAGAAAATCCGACCGTTTTCATTATATAATCAGCCTTTCTTGCCCCATCAATATAGTGGATTAACTTTAAACCAGTACGGCGTTGCCTCGCCTTAGCTCAAAGAGAACGATTCTCTAAGGTGCTGAAGCACCAAGTGAATCGGTTCCGTACTATCTGTACTGTCTGCGGCTTCGTCGCCTTGTCCTGATTTAGTTAATCCACTATATATAGTGATTTCACTACCATACACATCCCGATTTTCCTTGTTTTTCGGTTAGAGGTCGTCTGAATACCATGAGCAAAGCTCCCGATGCTTTTACGCGGCTGATTAATGCCTTGAAAATTTTACCCAATGTCGGTCCCAAATCCGCGCAGCGCATGGCGCATCAATTGCTGCAAAGCAAGCGGGAGCAGGCGCAGGAGTTGGTTGATGCTTTGCAATATGCATTAAAGCAAGTCCAGCATTGCAGGATGTGCAACACATTTTGCGAAGGGAGTTTGTGTGATATCTGTTCTGACGAATCGCGCGACAAACACCGCCTGATGATCGTCCATATGCCGGCAGATGTTTCCAATATGGAAACTGCCAATTGCCATGACGGTTTGTATTTTGTGCTGATGGGGCAAATCAGTCCCGCGCAAGGGATGGATGTGAGCGCCATCGCATTGGACAAACTGGTGGCAAGGTTGCAGAACGCCGATGTCGAAGAAATCATCATTGCAACAAACTTTACTGCCGAAGGAGATGCGACGGCGTATGTGTTGGCAGAATTGTTTAAAAACCTTCCATACAAAGTCAGCCGTCTTGCCAGAGGCATCCCTTTGGGTGGGGAGCTGGAATATGTCGATGCTGGAACTTTGGCGCAGGCCGTTTATGAAAGGCGCGCAATCAAGGAATAAACAATAAGGTCGTCTGAAAACGCGTTTCAGACGACCTTATTTCAAACAAAGCCGGTTTATTTGCAGCTTACGCCTTGAATTTGCGGAGTGTCGCCGCTGCCTACTTTGAAGGCACATTTGGTGGCGCTGCTGCCGGACACGGTGACGACACCGCTGCCTGCGGTCAGGCTGACCGGTTCTTTAACACCCATGCCGACTGCGGTTGCGGCAAGTTTTTGCACGTCGGCAGCGGAATAGGACGTATTGTTTGAACTGATTTTAATCTCCTTAGCCGCATACGCATTTGCACTGAATGCCAATCCGGCAGCGGCAACGGATAATGCTAAGAATTTTGTGATGTTCATTAATGGTTTTCCTTTTTGATGGCGGTAAACTTTACCGCGATTTCAGAATAAGGCCGAATAGATGATTGTGCAAGTTTTTCGGCCGATTTTACGGTAGCCCTGAATAAGAAGACTTTGGTTTACAAATTGCGATGTCTCTATTCTCGGTCGTTTCGGCGTATTCAGACGACCTGTCGGTTTTACGGTACAATAGGCGTTTTTTGACAAACGGATGAGGCATATAAATGGCTTCTTTAGAGACTTGGATAGGACTGCGCTATTTGCGGGCAAAAAAACGCAATGGCTTCATGTCGTTTATCACCGTCATTTCTATTGTGGGTATTGCACTCGGTGTGATGGCTTTGATTGTCGTATTGTCAGTCATGGCAGGCTTTCAGAGAGACATACGGGGGCAGCTTTTGAAAGTGGCTCCTCATGCCGAAATGGGTTATTACGATAACGGCAACGGTAAAAGCTGGGAGAGCCTGCGCGAGATTATTAAAGGACGCAAAGAGGTGCTTCAGTCGGCACCTTATGTTTCGGGACAGGCATTGCTGGCAAATGCGGGTGAGGTCCAAGGTGTTCAAATCCGCGGGATTTTGCCTGATGAAGAAAAAAAGATCGTTGAATACAGTAAAGAAATGCCTGTGGGCAGTTTTGATGATTTGAAGCCGGGCGAATTCGATATTATTTTGGGGCAGGATCTGGCTGAGACTTTGGATGTAAAGGTTGGTGAAAAAATCACTGTCGTTACACCTGAAGGCAACGTGACGCCTGCCGGTGTCGTACCTCGTCTGAAACAATTTAAAGTTGTCGGCTTGGTCAAAACCAAAATCCATGAATTGAACAATTCTCTGGCATTGACACACATGAAAGACGCCCAGGTCTTGTACCGCCTAGATGAAAATGCGGCAGGCTTGAGATTGAAACTTGCCGATCCGATCAACGCGCCGTCGTTTACCGAAACACTGCTGCCGAAAAATCTGCAAGAAGAAGTATGGTTGCGCGATTGGACATACACCAACCGCAGTTATTTCGAGGCCGTAGAAATGGAGAAAAGGGTGATGTTCATCATTCTGCTGCTGATTGTTGCCGTAGCCACCTTTAACTTGGTTTCTTCTTTGGTCATGGCGGTTACGGAAAAACAAGCCGATATTGCCATTTTGAGGACTTTGGGTGTCTCCCCGGGCAGCATTATGAAAATTTTTATGGTGCAGGGCGTATTTGCCGGCTTTTTCGGCACCTTAACCGGTGTGATTACCGGTGTCACGCTGGCTTTGAACGTGGGCAGTATTGTCAAACAGTTAGAGAGTTGGTTTGGTTTCCAATTCATCAAATCACAAGTTTATTTCATCGATTATATCCCGAGTGACGTCAGTGTTCATGATGTTGTGCTGATTGCCTGCATTTCCCTGATTTTGTCGTTTATCGCTACGCTCTATCCAAGCTGGCGTGCTGCAAGAACCCAACCGGCGGAGGCTTTGCGCTATGAATAAAGTAGTTTTGAAATGCGATAATGTCAGCAAAAGCTACAAAGACGGTCAATTGAATGTCAACGTTTTGAATCAGTTGAGGCTAGAAGTGCTCGAAGGTCAAAGCGTCAGCATTATCGGTTCGTCCGGTAGCGGCAAATCGACCTTGATGCACATTTTGGGCGGCTTGGATAAACCGACTTCCGGCAGCGTGGTACTGATGGGGCAGGATTTGAGTCAGTTGGGACAGAAACAACTGGGTCTGCTGCGCAATCAGTATTTGGGTTTCGTGTACCAGTTCCACCATTTGCTGCCTGAGTTTTCCGCTTTGGAAAACGTCATGATGCCGCTTTTAATCGGCAAGATGAAAAAAGCCGAAGCAGAACAGCGCGCGGTTGAAATGTTGGAAAAAGCGGGTTTGAAAAAGCGCATACAGCACCGCCCCAGCGAGCTTTCCGGTGGCGAACGCCAACGTGCCGCCATTGCGCGCGCGCTGGTGACGCGTCCAAAATGTTTGCTCGCTGACGAGCCGACAGGCAATCTTGACCGTAAAAATGCGCAAAATGTACTGGATATGATGCTGGATCTGAAATCCGAGTTGAATACCAGCCTGATTGTGGTCACGCATGATGACGAGTTGGCAGTCCGCTTTGAGCGGGTCATGCTGATGCACGACGGACGCTTGGAAGAGCAGTAACTATTCGGCAAATACGCAAAGGTCGTCTGAAAAAGTAATATAGTGGATTAAATTTAAATCAGGACAAGGCGACGAAGCCGCAGACAGTACAGATAGTACGGCAAGGCGAGGTAACGCCGTACTGGTTTAAAGTTAATCCACTATATTCTTGAATCTGTTCCAACCACTGATGCACTTGAAATCCGAATCCAAGATCGTCTGAAAACTGAATGCCCCTTGAAGTTGGGTCCACCCACTATACATACCCAATACTTGGGAAGCAGATTCAAAAAAAGCTGCTATGGAAAGGGCAGCTTTTGTCCGGTTTGGCGGAAACGGTGGGATTCGAACCCACGGAGGATTTGCACCCTCAGCGGATTTCGAGTCCGCTGCATTCAGCCTCTCTGCCACGTTTCCGTAGAATAAAGTAAAACCAAATAAAAATGCTGTTGGCTGGGCTTCACTTCATTTTTATTTGGTTTTTCTATTTTCAAGAAATGGCGGAAGCGGTGAGATTCGAACTCACGGAGGGCTATCAACCCTCGACGGTTTTCAAGACCGTTGCATTAAACCGCTCTGCCACGCTTCCGTTTCTTGAAGCCGAAATAATAATGAAATTTGTCGGGTTTGCCAAGTGAAATTTTTAGGGGAATATTTAGTTTTTTGTTTTTACTTGGTTTGTTCTTTACGCATGAACACCCATTCGGACTCATTCGACGCTGCTGCGTTAAATGCGTAGCCTTCGTAATCAAAGTTTTTCAGCATTTCAGGGTCGGTGATATTGTGTTCCGCCGCGTAGCGTACCATCAGTCCGCGCGCGCGTTTGGCGTAGAAGCTGATGATTTTGTATTTGCCGTTTTTTTCATCTTTGAAAACGGGGGTAATCAGGCGGGCTTTGAGTTTTTTAGTGTTGACGGATTTGAAATATTCTTGCGAAGCGAGGTTAACCAATATGTCGCTGCCTGCTTGGGCAAGGATGTCGTTCAGCAGGTCGGTGATGATGTCGCCCCAAAATTCATACAGGTTCTTACCGCGTGTGTTGGTAAACGCCGTTCCCATTTCCAAGCGGTAGGGCTGCATCAAATCCAGCGGGCGAAGAACGCCGTAGAGACCGGAAAGCAGGCGGACGTGTTGTTGCAGATATTGGATTTGTTCGGGTTTGAGGGTGTCTGCGGCGATGCCTTCGTAAACGTCGCCGTTGAACATAAAGACTGCCTGTTTGGCGTTTTCAGGGGTAAACGGCGTATGCCATTCGGCGTTGCGCTCGGCGTTTAAGAGGGCGATTTTGTCGGAAACGTGCATCAGCTCGGCGATTTGCTGCGGAGCAAGTTCACGCAGTTGGCGCATCAGGATTTCGGCTTCAGCCAAGAGGTCGGGTTGGGTGAATTCTTTGACGGGCGCAGGGTCTTTTTCATTGAGGTTTTTGGCGGGGGAAAGGACGAAGAACATGATGGACTCGGAGATGTGATAAACAGCGGCATTGTAGGTTTAAAATGTTTTATGGGCAAGTTTGATAAGTGAAGTAAATACCGTTATAGCAAAGGCTGTTTGAATGAAATCAAAAAGGTCGTCTGAAAACTCGGATTTGAGGTTTTCAGACGACCTTTTATTGAACTGCCACTTTATTCAGCGATACAGGGAAACGATGGTTTCGGCGGCTTTGATGCAGCTGTCGACATCGGCAACTAAGGCAATGCGGACGTAGCCTTCGCCTGGGTTGCCCCATTCGGTATCGCGGGCGAGGAAGCGGCCGGGGAGGACTTGGATGGCGGCTTTTTGCCAGAGGTTTTTGGCAAATGCCAAATCGTCGCCATCGGGGACTTTCAGCCAGATGTAGAATGATGCGTCGGGCAGTTTGACATCGAATGCCTGCTGCAAAATGGGGACGATGCGGTCAAATTTTTCCTGATACAGGCGGCGGTTGGCGATGACGTGTTCCTCGTCGTTCCATGCGGCGATGCTGGCGCGTTGGACGGGGATGCTCATTGCGCTGCCGTGGTAGGTGCGGTAGAGCAGGAAGTTTTTAAGCAATTCGGCATCGCCTGCAACAAAACCGGAGCGCAGTCCGGGAACGTTGGAACGTTTGGAGAGGCTGGTGAACATGACGATATTGCGGTTGCTGCGCCCTAATTGTGCTGCCGCCTGTAAGCCGCCTATGGGTTTGTTGCCGTCGAAATAGATTTCAGAATAGCATTCGTCGGAAGCGATGATGAAACCGTATTTGTCTTGCAGATCAAAGATTTCTTGCCAGTCTTCCAGTTGCAGGACGCTGCCGCTGGGGTTGTTGGGCGAGCAGACGAACATGACTTTGGTGCGTTGCCATACGTCTTCGGCGATGCTTTTCCAATCGGGCTTGAAGGATGGGGTGGGACAGTTGGCGAAACGGATTTCGCCGCCGCCGAGAATGGCTGCACCTTCGTAGATTTGGTAGAACGGATTGGGACTGAGGATGATGGGTTTGAGGTCGTCTGAAGCGGGGTTTAAGATGGTTTGAACGAAGGAAAACAAGGCTTCGCGGCTGCCGAGTACGGGCAGGACTTCTGTATCGGGGTTGACGGTCAGTCCGTCGTAACGGCGTTGCAGCCAGTCGGCACAGGCCTGACGCAGCTCGGGCAGGCCTGCGGTCAGGGGGTATTTTTCCAGTTCGTGCAGCGAGGCGGTCAGCGCATTGGTGATGACTTCGGGGGTAGGGTGTTTCGGTTCGCCGATGTGAAGGTGGACGGGGGTGACGCCTTCGGGAGGGTTAACGCCCTGCATGGCTTCGCGCAGGCGGGCAAACGGATAGGGTTGGAGCTGGTCGAGTAGTGGGTTCATGGGTGTTCCAAATGTCTATCGAGACGGTCATCTTAGCATTTTTTATGCGGATTTTGTTGACAATGTGTGCAGGAAAAGGGAAGACGCGTTGGGAAAAGGTCGTCTGAAAATCGGTTTCAGACGACCTTTTTGAGCATCACGCGATTTACAGGCAAAATATAGTGGATTAACTTTAAACCAGTACGGCGTTGCCTCGCCTTATCCTGATTTAAATTTAATCCACTAAAAAAGGGCACATTGAAATATGCCCTTTTTTAGCGTTCATCTGCGGGTATGAATTATTTGGCTGCGGCGGGAAGAGCGCCATTGAGCAGATATTGGATGGTTTCTTGCACCGTGCGGATGGCGTTGCCAAACGGCAGCGGGTCTTTACCTCGGAAAAACAAGCCTTTATCGACTTCTCCACGGAAAGCGGCGGAGAGTTGGATGTCAATGCAGAATTGTCCGGCTTTTGCCAAACCGTCGCGCAGGCCGCAGCTGGTCAGACAGTTCAAGCCTTGCGTACAGCGGCGCGGGTCGGCTTTGGCATTGGCTTGCAGCTTGGATTCGCGCTTGATGTAGCTGTCCAGGAATTTGGTGCGCACACCGCGTGCAGGCAGTCCGGCGACGGACATAAATTCGACAACATGCTCGGTTTCTGCGCCTGCCAGCGTTTTTTTGAAGTTGATGTGTGCATCGCCTTCTTCGGTAACCGCAAACGCCGTGCCGATTTGGACGGCGGATGCGCCCCAGTTTTTCAGCGCGGTTTTGACTTTTTCAAAGTTCGCCATGCCGCCGGCGAGGATGAGTGGGATTTTTTCGCTTTCAAGGCCTAAGTTCTTGAATACTTCAAAAGTTTCTTCGATGACGCGTTTGAATTCAAACTTGGCATCGTTCACACCTGCCACGCTTGCCGCGCCCAAGTGTCCGGCAGCGTGCGCGGGATGCTCGATAACGATAGCATCGGGCAAAACGCCTTTTTTCATCCAGCGTTTCAATACGATGCCGATACCGCGCGATTCGGACAAAATCGGGAACAGGGCGACATCTTTGTGATAACCCTCGGTCATTTCGGGCAAATCCAGCGGCAATCCCGCACCCATCACAATCGCGTCCGCACCCGATTCGCAGGCTTGGCGGACGTAGGCAGCGTGGTCTTTGACGGCTTTCATGACGTTGACGGCAATCATGCCTTTGCCGTTTGCGTCGGCTTTGGCTTTTTGGATTTCGCGGTCAAGCGCGGTGCAGTTGAGTCGGGTGTATTTTTCTTCGCTCGGATTGATTTTGGATTCGGCGAGCAGGTCGTCATGCAGGTGGCGCAAATCGACGCTGGCAATCGTGCCGACACCGTTTTCGCGGGCGACCGCGCTGGAGAGTTTCGATGCGGAAACGCCCACGCCCATCCCGCCTTGGACGACGGGAATCAATGATTTGCCTCGGATGTGCAATGGGTCGAAGTTGTTTTGCATGTATGGGTTCCTTGATGGTTGCGGGAGCGGGCTGATATTGGCAGACCGGCTTTGCTGGATTTTTGAAAATTTATTTTTAATCAATGGGTAAGGTTTGTTTTTTTACTGAACCTGATGATATTGGGCTGCTTGTATCTCAGGTTTTAGTAATTATACTCTAAATGTGGACAAAAATTAGAGTATCAATACAGTTTTTGCAAATTAAATTTGAAAAGTATTGTTAACTAAGAAATATTTTTTCGGGTTAGGTCGTCTGAAAGATTGATTTATCGAAGGTGGTTTGGGATGAAGGCTGACTGCTTTGCCTATTTCTATTCCACTTAAACTGTAAAAAGATGCATTCCAAATCATCTTAATGGGGGAAATAATGAGGATAACTGGTTTATTGCGATGAGATGTTGGGGATATAAGAAGACACCGTGTTGTTTACACAACGGGTTGAGAAAAATAATTCTGTAAGACCTCAAAAGGCGTATTACCTTTCAAGTGCTTATGTGTCCTTGACTGTTGCCGTATACCGTTGAATGCGCCTGCTCGGATAAAGACACGGACTATCGGGGCAAGCAGTTTCAGGTGCCTGCACTTTGTCCGATTTTGACTTGACCGTTTGCCAACATGTTTATCTTGTCAAATTCTGTTTTTCAGTTTGTATTTCAGTTAATAAGCCAGTAATAGGCATTCCATTTTTTTGAGCACGCAGAGCCCATTTTTCTGCTTCATATAATTTGTTTTTATCCTTACTGTCTTGGTAATGATCAAAGAATATATAGGCAAGATCATGTTGTGCTTGAGTATTGCCCGACTCAGCGGCACGAACTAACCAAAATATAAATTTATCTTGGTTAAACTCATAAAAAGCAGAATAATGAGCTAATTTTGATGCTGCTTGACCATTACCGGAAGAGGCATCGATTTTTAACTTTTCCAGCTCGGCTTTAGAAATATACACGCTGTCATTTAATGACATATTGGCATCAGATTGCATGTGTCTCTCCTTGCCGTAGGAGGGGTTGCAAGATAACAAAAATATACCTAGCAAAATGATTTTAAGGGTCATATGGCTTGAATGTAACTTGTTTCCCTTCATTTCTTGCTCCTCCTGATGTAGAACCTGGCTTGCACCGAGTATCTGGATAGTCTTTTGTGCGTCTAAGATTTGTAGCGGTTCATTTTTCAGACGACCTTTTGGTAGATGTGGATAAATGAGTTTGTTCACGAACTGATAGAAAACGAGATACCTGTTCTCCGTCACTCCTGCTTGTGCAGGCGTAACGGCCGGCTGGCGTTTCTATTTTCATTCTCGAAGCAAATCTCAATCCTCTTTTTTCTCCAACGCGGCAAAGGCAGCCTTCATGGTCGGGTTTTTGCGTACTAATTTTTTGACGGTCAGGTCGGTCGCTTTGTTATTGGCGAGGCGCAGGTTGTTTTCTGAAGAGAGTAGGGCTTCTTTGGTTTTTTGCAGGTGGCTGATGGTTTTGTCGATTTCGTCGATGGCGGTTTGGAACTTGCGGCTGGCGAGTTCGTAATTGCGGGCGAAATCGGTTTTGAACTTGTCCAAGTCTTCTTCAAAGTGCGTGATGTCGATGTTTTGCGCGCGCATTTGTGCCAATTCTTGTTTGTATTTCAATGAATTGAGCGCGGCGTTGCGCAGCAGGGAGACGATGGGGATGAAGAACTGCGGGCGCACGACGTACATTTTCGGGTAGGCGTAGGATACGTCGACGATGCCGTTGTTGTAGAGGTCGCTGTCGGCTTCCAAGAGTGAGACGAGGACGGCGTATTCGCAGTTTTTTTCTCTGCGGTCTTTGTCCAACTCTTTAAAAAAGTGTTCGTTTTTCTTTTTGGTGGCGGTTTCGTCGTTTTCGTTTTTCATCTCGAACATGATGGAGATGATTTCGTTGCCTTCTTCGTCGGTTTCGCGGTAGATGTAGTCGCCTTTGCTGCCGGTTTTGGCGTCGTTGTCTTTGCCGAAGACGGCTTGGGGAAAGGCGGTGGTGCGGATGCGGTTGAATTCGGTTTCGCAGTGCTGCTCAAGGCTTTCGCCTATCATTTTGGTGGACTGTTTGGCTTTGAAATCTTTATAGAAGGCGATGGTTTCGTCTTTTTGTTTGAGTTCGGCTTCGTATTTTTCGCGCAGGCTTTGTTTTTCCAACTGGTTTTCTTTGGATTGCAGCATGAGCTGCGTGTTCAAATTGCCCAATTCGCGCTCTTTTTCGGCAACAGCTTTGGTGATTTCCAGCTCTTTTTCCATGTTTTTCGCCGTTTCCAGCGATTTTGCCTGCGCTTTCAGTTCTGCAATCAATTTGTCCTGTTCGGCGATTTGCGCTTTCAGACGACCTTCGATTTCGGCGGCGGCGAGTTTGCTGTCTTTTTCGTAGGCGTTGATTTGGTTGGACAGGGCGGCGATTTCGTGGTTTTTGTCGGCTAGGATTTTGTCGAACTGATTTTGCGCCTGCGCTTGGGCAAGCTGCATATCGCTTTGAAACTGCATCTGCGCCTGTTGCAGGCGCTCGTGGATTTCGGTTTGAAATTCTTGGGTGCGGACTTGGTTCAGGATGTCGGCGTAACTGGCTTCGTTGACGGTAAACGCGGTGTGGCAGTGCGGGCATTTGATTTCGTGCATGGCGGGTTCCCTTGTATTTGAAGCGTGTAATTTTAGCAGAAAGGTCGTCTGAAAAAGTTTTAGCGAAACTCGCTGCGCTCGTTTTGGCGAAACCCTTACGGGTTTTCAGACGACCTTGTCGCTTTAAATTCAATCGCAAGCTACGTTGCCGACATCAAGACTGAAATCGTGAAACTCGTTGAGCGTGCTGCGGTGGCCAATGCTGATGATGATGCTCTGCGGCAGTTTGCGTTTCAAAGCGCGGTAGAGCAGGGCTTCGGTCGGTTCGTCCAAGGCGGCGGTGGCTTCGTCGAGCAGGATGACTTTGGGCTGCGAGAGCAGGGCGCGGACGAAGGCAACGCGTTGCAGTTCGCCGGGGGAGAGCTTGTGTTGCCAGTCGTCGGTTTTGTCCAATTTATCAATGAGATAACCTAAACGACAGGTGTTCATGGCTTCGGCTAGTTCGGGATGCTGTTTGTCGATGTCGGGATAACAAATCGCGTCGCGCAGGCTGCCTTGCGCCGTGTAGGGGCGTTGCGGCAGGAAGAGGATGTCTTGATGCGGCGGACGGCTGACTTTGCCGCTGCTGCCGAACGGCCAAAGCCCCGCCAGCGCGCGCAGCAGCGAGGTTTTGCCGCAACCGCTCGGGCCGCGTATCAGCAAGGAATCGCCGCTTTTGAGGTTGACATTGATGCCGCTCAACAGGATTTCGCCGTTGTGGCGGAACAGGACGACGTTTTCCAGCGAGAGGTCGTCTGAAACTTCGGTAATGTCGGGTTGCTGCGCGCTGTGTTGTTCTTCCGTACTCAGCAAAAAGCCGTACAGACGCTCCAGTCGGGCGCGGTAGGCGGTGAATTTGTTGTAGAACATCCGAAAGAAGGACAGGGCGTTTTGCAGTCGGGCGAAGGCTTGGACGGTCTGCTGAATGTCGCCGATTTTGATTTGTCCGGCAAACAGGCGCGGGGCTTGCAAAATAATGGGGAAGAGCTTGATTCCGTTGGTAAACATGTCGTTAAAGCCGCTCAAGCAGACGCTTTGGCGGGCGATGCGCCAACGGTTGCGGATGATGGCTTTGAAGCGCTCGGCAAGCTGGTCGTGTTCGTGTTGTTCGCCGCTGTAAAACGCCACGCTTTCGGCGTGGTCGCGCACGCGGATGAGGGAGTAGCGGTAGTCGCCGTTGAGCTTTTCGTTTTCATAGTTGTAACGAATCAACGGGTTGCCTATCCACATGGCGATAAAGGTCGCCAAAATCACAAACATATAGACAAACCAAACGATGCCGTGCGGAATGTCGAAGCCGAACACGGTCAGGATGCCCGCCAAGCCCCACAAAACAACGGCAAATTCCAGCGAGGTAACGACCGAATTGACCATGCCGCGCACAAATTCTATGGTTGATGCGATGAAATCCTGTGCGTCTTGTTGGATACGCTGGTCGATGTTGTCCGGCGCATGGCGGCGCATTTGCAGGCGGTAGTAGTTTTTGTCGGCAAGCCAACGCGTCGTCAGCACTTCATTCAGCCGCTCCGACCATTTAATCGCCAAGCCTTGATCGAGAAAGTCGTTGACGACGTTGTTAAACGCCCGCACCAACACCACGCCCGCGTTCATCGCTGCAAACATCCAAAACGCGGAGGCGTTCAAATCCTGCATCGAGTCGTAAAGCCCTTTGGACATGAAGGTACTCAACACATTCAGCCGCACTTCGGTCAGCAGCAACACAATCATCGCGGTAATCGCCAGCAAGACTTTGACCGCGCTTTTCGGCGTCAGGCACAGCCGCAGGATATAGGCAAACTCGCGCCCAAAGCGCGTTTCGCGTGCCAAAAACAGAATCACCGCCGAGGCGGCGGCGATCATCAACAAGGTCTGTAACAGCCAAGACGGTGTGGAATAAAGCTCGATTTGCCATTTTTGCATGTGCGTTGTCTCTTGAGGCAGGCAGCGGGCAGGGGTCGTCTGAAAACCTGATTCTCCGCTTAATAAAATAATTAACAATTACTATGGAAAAAGTTTTGATTTATGTTGTATTTTTGTTTTTACAAATAGTTATCATCACTTTTTATAGAAAAGCAGAATGTTATCAAATATAATTCCGCAGCAAAATTACTTTGTGATTTTTAACGCTTATTGCAATAAAAATAACCCACCTCAAAGACAGAAGGAATCTATGAACAGCAAATTAGCCCTGATGCCGCTTTTGATTATGAGCGCGTTTTCTTATGCCGCCGATGAAGCGACACCTGAAACCCCTGTGCAACAGCAGTTGCAGGAAGTTAATGTCCGCGCCGACGCCAAACGCGTCAAAGCCGCCCGTTCTTACTCCATCGCCAGCGACGGCGACTTGCGCGACCGCGTAAACTTGGGACTGCTTGGTAAAGCCAATGCTTTCACAGCGCCGATTACGGTTGTCAATTACGATGAAAAAGTATTGGAAAACAACGCATCCCGTACATTAGTCGATACAATCGCCAAGAACGATGCCTCTACCATGCAGTTCGGCGGTGAAAGCAACACCATTCAAGGCGTCTATGTCCGTGGTTTGCAACTTGATGCCCGCCAGTTTAGTATCAATGGCTTGGCAGGTCTTTATTCTTATTACCACACCCCGACTGCCGGCGTTTCTTCTGCACAGTTGATTAAAGGTGCTTCAAGTTCCACTGTCGGTATGGACCCTGAAGGTGCAGCAGGTTCTTCTGTCAACATCGAAACCAAAAAAGCATCCGATGAAGGCAACCGAAAAATCGGTTTAGCGGTTTTCAGTAAAAATCGTACCGAAGGCGCAATCGATATCGGTCAGCGTTTTGGTGAAAACAAACAGTTTGGCATCCGTTTCAATGGTAAATACCGCAAAGGTGAAACCGCCCGTAAAGGTTATAAGGAAGATAATCAGGAATTTGCATTAAATACTGATTATCGTGGTGAGAAATTACGTCTGTCTTTCGATTCGATGTATAACCACCGTAATACAGAGGGAGGTCGTGCGCGTATTCATGAAATGCAGGATCTTAACTTTGCCATGCCTGCTGCACCGAGCGGCAAAACCCTGCTTGTCCCGTCTTGGCAGGAGCAAACTACTAAGACCATGACGAATGCACTGACTTTCGAATACGATACTGACTACAATATGCAGATTAGTGGTGGTTTAGGTTATATGGAGTCTGTGTATAAAGGTTCGTTTACACAACTGCTCATGAAAAACCGTGCAAAAGGCGGTAATTTAGGTAATTACACGGCGCAGGCCGCACAACCGCTTGAATTCCTTTCACGCACAACAAGCGGTAATTTGAAAGCGCGTGGTGAATTTGAAACCGGTCCGGTTGTTCACAATTGGGCTACCTCATTCGATTATATTAAACGACACCGCGACCACGATCAGGGAACGCGCAACGGCGATGCCTTGGATACCAACATCTACAACCCTGTTTTCCCTGTTACCCACCGCAACAATCCTGCCAATATACAAGGCACAGAGCATACGACTTATGAGACTCCCAGCCTTGCAATATCCGATACTTTGGGTTTCGCGGATAATACTATCCGTTTAACCTTGGGCGGACGTTATCAATGGGTAAAACAAACTGCTCATCCAAATTTGACAGGCAATGCAAAAACTGATGCAAACCGCCGCTCTTCTACTGTGAAGTTCAGCAAAAAACGGTTCAGCCCGATGTTTGCAGCGGCTTGGGTGCCTAATACTGGTATGGTAGTGTATGGAAACTATATGCAAGATTTGGAACCGGGTGCGACTAACGAGGATACTGGAGAAATGTCCAAACCTCGTGTCAGCAAACAGATTGAAATGGGTGTACGAAAAAACTGGGGTGATGTTGTAACCAGCCTGAACGCTTTCCAAATCGTCCGTCCGGGTTATTGGCGCAACACGCAAGAGCAGCATGGTAAAGAAATCAACCGCGGTGTTGAGTTTAATACGTATGCCAACCTGATGAATAAAACCCTTCGTCCGAGCTTTGGCATTATGTATCTGAAAGCGCAGTTGAAGGATTATCCGCGTTACAATAATACTTTAACAAATGGTAATCAGGTTGCTAGCCCGCGTGTTATTGCCAAAGCAGGTATCGAATGGGATACGCCATTTGTTGAAGGTCTGACTTTGAAAAGCAATATCCAATACTACGGTAAGTCTTTCCAAGATACTGAACGCCAATATAAACTGCCGTCCTATACCTTGGTTGACGTAGGCGCGCGCTACAAAACCAAGCTGGGTAAAAATACCCTGACCGTCAGCAGCTCGGTAGAAAACCTGTTCAACAAAAACTACTGGCAGGTACAGCGCGGCCAATACGACCGCAGCTTCGCCGTAGTCGGCATGCCGCGTACTTATTGGCTGAAAGCGGAATTGGATTTCTAATATCCAAACAGGCAATTAGTAAAGACAAAGGTCGTCTGAAAATCCTCAATCAGAGTTTTCAGACGACCTTTTATATTGTTGTTTGAATGGGGCAAGTGATATGACTTATAGTGGATTAAATTTAAATCAGGACAAGGCGACGAAGCCGCAGACAGTACAGATAGTACGGAACCGATTCACTTGGTGCTTCAGCACCTTAGAGAATCGTTCTCTTTGAGCTAAGGCGAGGCAACGCCGTACTGGTTTAAAGTTAATCCACTATATTTTTTAAAATGGGCAAGTGATACAACTTATCGTAGAACGATACCCCATTAATCGCAACGCGGAGGCAATGGTTTGGATGGATATCACAAGCGTTGGCAGCTTCTTCGGAGAAATGTTGCCACGCGGGCAATGTTATGGAAGTTGCTGTTTCCAATGCGCCAGCAGTTGCTTGAGGATTTCAGACTGCTCGTGACCATCATTGATGGCAGTTTCAAGCCAACGGCAGGCTAAGGCTGTGTTGCGGCGGACGCCTGTTCCGTGGAAATAGAGGCAGGCGAGGTTGTATTGCGCCATTGTGTCTTTTTGCTGCGCTGCCTGCGCGAACCATTTGGCGGCTTGGGTATAGTCGGTCTCTGTTCCATGGCCGTTGTAGTACATCATGCCGAGATTGGTTTGCGCTTTGCTGTGTCCCAAATCTGCGGCCTGCTGATAGAGCGTCAGCGCTTCGGCATGGTCGGGAGCGCGGTTCAGACCGTAATGGGCGGCAAAAGCCAGCTGATAGAATTGCTCCGCCTGTTGGCGTTGCAGCGCGTGTTCTTTGGCTTGGGGGTAATTTTGCTTATTGTTCAGGGCAATGTCCGCGAGTAGTTTTTGGTGTGCGGCAAGATTGCCCAAATCGGCGGCAAGCTGATAGTAATGGCGCGCTTTGGAGGGTTCGGGAAGGATGCCCAGCCCGTAGCGGTAGATATCGCCGAGCAAACGCAGCGCTTCGGGATGATTGCGGCGGGCGGCTGCTTTGGCGTAGCGGCGTGCTTTATCCGTATCTTTCGGGATGTCTTTGCCCAGCAGATGGATTTCTGCGAGCTTGGCGTAAGCATCACTGCTGTTTTGTCTGGCAGCGGTTTCCAGCCATTGGATGGCTTTGTCGGGGTGGGTTGGGAGCAGGATTTCCGCAAGGGCGACTTGTGCAGGCGCGATGTTGTCACTTGCCGCGATGTACAGGTGTTGGGCGGCTTGTTCAAGGTCCGGTGCCACGCCTTGACCGAGCTTGTATTGCAATCCGAGCTGCCAATTGGCAGGCGTAAATCCTTGTTTGGCGGCAAGTTGGTAGAGCTGGTGTGATTGGGGATAATCGGGCGGCGAGGTGTATTGGCAATGCTGACCTAAGAAATATAGGGCTTGGGGATTTTGCTGACGCGCGGCGAGTACGGCCCAATCGACGGCTTCTTCGTGTTGACCTGCGTCATGATAAGCACGCATCAGCTTGAGCTGTGCTTCGATAATGCCTGCTTCTGCCAATTCCCGATAGGAGGGAAGCAGGGTATTGAGCGGCATGCCTTGTGCTTCTTGGATTTGAAGAAGGTTGTAGCTGGCGTAGGGATGACCGTCACGCGCCGCTTGCTGCATCAGGCGTATGCCGGCTTCACGGTTGGCAGGGATGCCTTGTCCTTGCAGCAGGCAGCCTGCAAGATGGAATTCTGCTTCCGTATGTCCTTCGTCTGCCGCTTTTTGCAACAGTGGGACTGCTGCGGCAAAATCGGGCGGATTTTGGGTCATGAATGAGTGAGCTTCCCGGAATAGTGTATCGGCGGTTGTTGTATTCATTTTATTGTATATGTTTTGAATTTTATAGCGGATTAACTTTAAACCAGTACGGCGTTACCTCGCCTTAGCTCAAAGAGAACGATTCTCTAAGGTGCTGAAGCACCAAGTGAATCGGTTCCGTACTATCTGTACTGTCTGCGGCTTCGTCGCCTTGTCCTGATTTAAATTTAATCCACTATATAAAACGGACGCTGTAAGTGTTTGCTTGAGAGTTGCAGTATTTTACCAGAAATTACCTGATTATTCATTCCGTTGTAATAAATTTTGTCGGGCAAATTCCTTAATGTAAATGCCGCCGGGCATTCTGTGCAAACCGGCGGCATTTTGCTGTCGTTTTATTTTTTCAACATCTTTGCCGCTTCGACGGCGTAATACGTCAGGATGCCGTCGGCACCGGCGCGTTTGAAGGCGAGTAGGCTTTCGAGTATGACTTTTTCGCCGTCCAGCCAGCCGTTTTGAATCGCGGCTTGAAGCATGGCATATTCGCCGGAAACTTGGTAGGCGTAGGTCGGTACGCCGAACTCGTCTTTGACACGGCGGACAACGTCAAGATAGGGCAGGCCGGGTTTGACCATCACCATATCCGCACCTTCCTGAATGTCAAGGGCAACTTCGTGCAGGGCTTCGTCGGTGTTGGCGGGGTCCATTTGGTAGGTTTTCTTGTCGGCTTTACCCAAATTGCCGGAACTGCCGACCGCATCGCGGAACGGGCCGTAAAAAGCGGAGGCGTATTTGGCGGAATACGCCATGATGCGGGTGTGGATGTGTCCCGCGTCTTCTAGGGCTTCGCGGATGGCGAGGATGCGGCCGTCCATCATGTCGGACGGGGCGACGACCTGCGCGCCTGCGTCGGCGTGGCACAAGGCTTGTTTCACCAAAACTTCGATGGTTTCGTCGTTGAGGACATAGCCGTTCGCATCGGTCAGCCCGTCTTGCCCGTGGATGGTGTAGGGGTCGAGGGCGACGTCGGTCATGATGCCGAGTTCGGGGAATTTCTCGCGCAGGGTGCGCACGACGGTCGGTACGAGTCCTTCGGGATTGTAGGCTTCTTCCGCCCATTCGGTTTTATTTCGGGTAACGACGGGGAAGAGCGCCAGCATGGGGATACCGAGCTTGAGGGCTTCTTCGGCGGTGAACAATAATTTGTCCAAGCTTTGCCGCTTCACGCCGGGCATGGAGGGGACGGCTTCTTCCTGATTGCTGCCTTCGAGTACGAAGATGGGGTAAATCAAATCGTCTGCGGTCAGGGTGTGTTCGCGCATCAGGCGGCGGGAAAAGTCGTCTTTGCGCATGCGGCGCATACGGGTGGCGGAAACGTAACGCGGTGGGAAGTTCATAATCGTCCTTTGTCCTTCTGGAAACGGCTGAATCGGCAGGAGAAATGTTTTCAGACGACCTCTTTGCAAGCAGGGGTCGTCTGAAAATGGGTTTGCGACAGTTTACGCCGTTTTGATGAATTACTCAAAACTTGCACAGGGTGTCGAAAAATCAGTCTTTTACTTTTCTGATGGCTTTAACCGTTTTGGAAATTGAGTCGATTTTGTCGGGTTTGGGCATATTGCGCTCTTCCTCGCGCAAGCCTTCGGCATCCAACGGCTCGATATTTTTCATGGCTTCGCGGTAGGCGGTAGGACTGAGTTTTTCTTGCGTAATGCGCCATACTTTGCGGCCGTTGGTACGCGTTTCCGATGCGGTCCACAAGCCGATTTTGTGGTAATAAAGCAAAACACTTTCGGCAAGGGCCTTCATGTCGGTATTGGGTCTGCCGCTGCCGATGCTGCGGCCGATACGGTTGTTGCGTTGGTCAACTGCCTGATCCGCGAGATAACGGCTGAAATAGTTGATTTTCCCTTCGCGGATTTTGATGTCGGCAAGGTAGGCATTACCTGCTTCTTCGGCGATTACGTTGTCGAATTGGGAGGTAATGGCGGCTTGCCACAGGGCTTGGCGCACGGCATTGACCTGTGTGCCTTTGCCATCTCCGTTGGCAGTATCGTCTAAGCCGCTGCGGTAGGCAAAACGCGTGGCATTGCTGCTGATATTGAATGAGCCTGTGTCTTCCATGCCGATGGCTTGAGCCGCTACGGGATGATTGAGGGCGAATTGGGTAATTTTGCTGCGCCGGGTTTGATCTTCTTCAAAGGCAGTTTGACAGCCGGAGAGCAAGATGGAAGCAAGTAGGATGCATTTAAGATGTGTTTTAAATTTAATCTGAGCCATGATATGAGCCGTGATGAAAATATTATTTTATTGATGATATACTGCTTATGTAACATACAATTACATATTGTAGCAAAATATTTTTCATACGGGCGCTTTATTGTATCAGCGGTCTCTTGTATTAGGGCGAAAGGTCGTCTGAAACCGGCTTTAGGCGGGGCGGTTTCAGACGACCTTTTCGTGTGTATAGCTGATTCAGCCTTGACGGAAAAAGTTTTCCGCAGCTAATGGCGCTCTCCCCAATAAAGCTGCAAAATCAGAATAATCGGCGCATGAGCCTTGTTTGAGCAGGTCAAAACTGTTGCGGCTGATGATGCCGTTGCTGAGGAGGTTTGCCAACGGCAGCGCAGGGTCGAGCAGGCGTAGGGGGATGGGCAGGATACGTTGCGGCGGTTTGTGATGCAGGGTTTGGCGGAGCGTGGTCAGGTATTCCGCCAAGGTCAGCGTTTGGCTGCCGGTCATATTGATGATGCTATGGTCGGTGTCGGTTTGGACGGCCAGTTTTGCCAAACCTTCGGCAACATCGGCAAGATGGACGGGCTGTAAGTAAAAGCGTCCGCCTTCCGGCAGTGGAAGTAAAGGGAGGTGGGCTAGTTTGATGAACAGTTCGCAGCTGGTTCCCCCACGCCCGTAAACGACGGATGGTCGGGCTATCGCAATCGGGATGCCGCTTTGGGCGACGGCATCATCTCCATGTCCTTTGCTGCCGACAAAGTTGATGGGTTGAGATGGGTCGGCACCCAGTGCGGATAGTTGCACCCAACGTTTTATGCCTGCTGCTTTTGCCCATGCGGCGAGTTGTTTGGGCGTGCGGTGGTGTACGGTTTCGAGTATTTCGGCATGACGGCTCATGATGCCGATGCAGTTGATGAGGACGTCTTGCCCTTCCAATAAACGGCGTGCGGCGGTTTCATCGGGATGAAGAAAATCGAAGGAGCGGCGGTCGGGCGTCCAAACTTGGTGACCTTGTTCTTTGAGGATTTGAACGGTACGGCTGCCGATGAAGCCGCTGCCTCCGAAAATGATGATGTTCATGGTTTTTCTTTATGATGTTGCTGAGGTCGTCTGAAAATCTTTAAATCGGTTTCATTACCATCAGGAAGTAAATCACGATAGTGGCGCAAAAGGCGGGATAGCCCAGCAATTCCCAGCGTCTGGCATAACGCCAATAGGGTTCCGGAATGGTATCTGCGTTTTCTTTATGCGCTTGTTCGGCAATCTTTGCCATGCGGATTTGCAGCCAGACAACGGGCAGCCAGCAAATGCCTGCAAGGATGTATAAACCGAGCGTCATCCATACCCAATTTTGTTCCAGCATGGTGGAAACGGTATAGCCGCGTTCGTACAGCATCCATAAACCGGACAAGGGTTGGAAAATGACGGCGGGGGTCGTAAACCACCAATCTGCTTTGATGACCCAATGCGATACGACCGACTGCGCGGCAACCGAACCGCTGCGGTTTGCCCAAAAGAGGTAAAACGCCGTACCAAAACCGGTGCCGACCATTAAGGTAGCTGAGATGATGTGCAGGGTTTTAACGATTAAATAAGTGTTCATTTTTTATCTCCTACGGATTGATACAGGAAAAATAAAGTAGCCATAATCGGCAGGTTTTTTACCAAAGGCGCAAACGGATGCGCCCACATTTCGGGCAGCCTGAAGGCAATAATCAGGCTGTATGCTGCGACGGTCAGCAATTGCAGCAACCATATTGCGGAATGGGAACGAAGGCGGCTGAAGCATAAAAAGGCGAAACCGATGTCCAGCAGTGAAGCGGCGATTAATGTCGGCCACAGCAACGGATCGGGAATACCGACCGAATGCAGCAAATCCAATGACATTTCAGGCATGAAAAACAGAGGTTGGGTACCGCTCCAGAGCCATAGCAGACCCATCGAGTAAGACAGGTAGGCAGGGAGATTGCGTGTAGTGTTGTCGGACATATTGGTTTCCTAATTTCATTTCGGTTTGTTTATATATTTAGCCTTTAATTTCTAAAATTTCTGTCAAAAGAGAAATATAAAGGTAAAAAAATTAGGCAGGTTCCTGAATATCATCCTCTCCCGGAGGATTGGGCAAGCTCAAAACGCCAACAATAAAAGAATAAGTACCGCCTATTACCACGCCGGCTAGGAGGCTGGTGACAAAATCTGCGCCAAACAGTAAAAGATATAGGCAACCGCATAATGATCCGGTTATGATTGCCCGTATAAGGCCGCGTAAGTCTCTATATGCAGACGTCAAGCTTAAGATCAAACCGCAAATTAGGGCAGGTACGGTAAAGAATAAAGCATAGTAGCCGATACTAAATGCAAAAAATACCGTAGATGCAGCATAAACGGTGATGACTCTGCCTCTCGGATAGTCGAAATAATCATCTGTTGAATGTGCCATAACACACCTATGATTGAGTAAGAGAAACCGGGTGTTGTGTCTTGTAAACCAATTGGGGCGGCATCATCGGAAAAATTTTTGTATACCGGCGCCTATTTTTAAAATTTTCACCATGGTTGAGGTGGAAAGCTTCAACATTTCATTTGCCCATATGGTCAGCGTATTGATGAAATCATGGGTTTGCCGGATTCGCTGTTTGGCGGTTTCATTTTCCTGACTAAATTCAGGGCTGTCGATCAGGCTTTGCAAAAATTGCCGCGTCGGTTCGATTTCACGCTGCATGCGCATTTCTGCGATGGTGCGGAACAAAGTCCAGACGTCGTCTGAAGTTTCAAAATGATCGCGTCTGTCGCCCAAGATATGCACGGTATGCACCAGCCTCAGGTTTTGCAGCTCTTTGATGCTGTTGCTGACGTTGGAGCGCGCTACGCCGAGCGTTTCGGTGATTTCTTCGGCGTTCATCGGTCTGCCTAAGATGTAGAGCAGGGCGTGGATTTGCGCAACGGTACGGTTGACGCCCCATTTGGTGCCCATTTCGCCCCAGTGGAGGATAAATTTTTCAGTAGTCGGATTCAGTTTCATAGTGAGGGTATTTTATTTTTATCTTTTATTTCTGTCAATACAGAAATAAAAGATTTTTTTGAAACGGGTAAAAAAAGCGGACTGAATTCAGCCCGCCTGTTTTAAACCATAGATTATTTTTTACGATAGATTATTTTTCCGACTGCTGCTTGTAGTATTCAAGTAATTGCTTCGCTTGCAGCAAAGGCAGCCCGAAATGCTCGTTGATGTTTTTGAGGTCTGCTGTTTCTTTTCCGGTCAGATTTTGTTCGAGCCATTTCAGATTGTCCGGATTGCTTTTGATTTTTTCAAAATACGCCTGCTTACGCTTCCAATTTCGCGACCACACCAGCAGCATGGTGAAAATACATAGCACGATTAAGAAAATATTCGTGAAAGCCATCATGTCCATCGTAGTCTCCGCTTACTTGGAAGTATGGGGATTATAAACGAATCAATTGTTTACGGATATATTGAAGAACGAGGGAGGCATGGTTTCGGGTTAAGTTTGGATGGGACAGCTTATTTTCCGTATTGTGATTCGTCATCTCAATATATAGTGATATAGTGGATTAAATTTAAATCAGGACAAGGCGACGAAGCCGCAGACAGTACAAATAGTACGGCAAGGCGAGGCAACGCCGTACTGGTTTAAAGTTAATCCACTATAGTTTTTGCCGTACCTAACATCCGTTTTGCGGAAAGGGTCGTCTGAATTGGGAAAACAGGGTAATTTTGTGGTTTCAAGTTTGGGTTTCTATGCGCGTCGTACAGTTAAATCATTAATAAAATAATGCGTTGTGTTAGAATCTTGCCGAGTTGTTAATACAGGTTTGGAAGTACTCCGTGCCGTCGGCAAGCCATTTGAGCAACGCGGCTCATACTTTCAGACGACCCCAAATACCGAATTTCCAATATTCATGTCCGTCAACCATTACGAAAACTTCCCCGTCGGCTCGCTTGTCATGCCCCGCCGCCTGCGCAAACCTACTCATGCCGTTTACGCTTTTGCGCGCACTGCGGATGACCTCGCTGATGAAGGCAATGCCGAAGCCGATGAACGCTTGCGCGCTTTGGATGAACTCAAATCCGAACTCGACCGCATACAGCGCGGCGAAACGCCGTTGACTCCGCTAATGCAACGTTTGCAACGTGAAGCCATCGCGCCTTTCAAGCTGCCGCTGCAGCCGTTTTACGATCTTTTGTCCGCATTCAGTCAAGATGTTGTCAAAACCCGTTATCAGGATTTTGGCGACCTGATCGATTACTGCCGCCGTTCCGCCAATCCGGTCGGGCGCATTATGCTGCACCTGTACGGACAAACCGACGAAGTCAGCATCGCCCAAAGCGACGGCATCTGTACCGCGTTGCAACTCATCAACTTTTGGCAGGACGTTGCCGTCGATTGGCAGAAAGGCCGTGTTTATATCCCGCAGGACGACTTGCAAAAATTTAATGTCAGCGAAGCGCAAATCGCCGAAGGTAAAGCAGATTTTGCGTTCCAAAGACTGATGGCGTATGAATGCAACCGCGCGTTCCAAATGCTCAAAGGCGGTTCGCCCTTGGGTAAAACGCTGAAAGGCCGTTTGGGATTTGAATTGCGGATGATTATTGTCGGCGGACAACTGATTTTGCAGAAACTGGACGGCAGCAAATACGACGTATTTACTCAACGTCCTGTTTTGGATAAAAAAGATTGGCTGATTATTCTGAAACGGGCATTCTTGAAGAAATAAAGCGACCGGAGCAAGAGGTCGTCTGAAAACGCAGCTTGAAGGCTCAATGCTGTTTTCAGACGACCTTTTTCATGACTGCCCGCTGCACCCCGAAGATTGATACCAACACCAACGAAAATCCCGCCAGCGACTTCGCGTCCATCCCTTGTCCTAAAAACAGCCAGCCCAAGATAAATGCCGAGACAGGGCTGAGCAATCCCAGCGACGAAACCGCAGCAGGCGAAAGTTTGGCAATTCCTCTGAAAAACAACACATAAGCCAATACGGCACCAAACAGGCTCAAATACAGATAGCCGCCGATATTGGCGGGGCTTAAAGATTCGAGCGGCGGTTCGGCAAGCAGGGCGACGGGCAGTAAAAACAAGCCGCCGATAAAAAGCTGCCAGCCGGTAAACGCCAACACGGGCAGCGAAGTGCGGCGGTGTTTCGACAAATACACGCCCAAGGCCATCGCCGCCGCGCCCGCCAGTGCCGCCAAAATGCCCAGCGTGTCGTAGCGCGCCTGCGGCGACAGCACCAACAGCGCAATCCCCGCCACGCCCGCCGCCGCCCAGCCCCAAGCCGCTTTCGGCGGCATGGTTTTGCCGATTAACCAAGTGAACACCAGCACCATCAGCGTCTGCGTCGAACTCAATACCGCCGCCAGTCCGCCCGGCAAGCGATACGCCGCCACAAACAGCATGGCCTGAAAAAAGCCGATGTTCAAAAAACCGAGCAAGACAACCGTCGCCCATTCGTCGCGTTTGGGTATGCGCCGCGTCCACGCCAACAGCAAAAGCCCGGCGGGTAAAACACGGATAAGCGCGGCAGTGAACGGTCGATCCGGTGGCAGAAATTCGGTGGTCACGAGATAGGTACTGCCCCAAATCAACGGGGCGAGGGCGGTGGTCAGGATGGTGGCGGTACGGCTGGGCATTTTGATTCTCGTAGGAATGCAGCTTTTTCAGATTGACTATACAGTAGGTCGTCTGAAAAAAGGGAATGGGGTGTGATGGGGCAATATCAGCCTGCACTTTGGTTTTGAATGTGCAGACGCCCGCCTAAATCAGCAGACAATATCTGCCAAATCTTCTATCGCCATATCACATTGTCCCGTTTGTGCAGCAATAATCAAACCCTCACCTAATAAAAATACTTTGTCAGCGAGTTTCTGAGCATTATCTTTATCTGTGCCGTTTTCACTCAAACGGGTTCTTAAAAAATCACGGATTTGGGATTTATGGGCGGCAGATTTTTGGTGCGGGCTGCTGTTGGGGTCAGCATATTCTCCGCAGACATTGATGAACATGCAGCCGTAGAAATCGGGAGATTTTGTCCAATCTACGATAAAGTCAAGATAGGCGCGGGCGGTTTGCGCTTTGGGTTTTTCATCCAATGCCGCAGCAAGTTTGTCCATGAATTGTTTATGGCGGTAGTCCAAAACGGCATCTATCAAGCCGTCTTTGCTGCCGAAATGGGCATATAGTGTGCGTTTGGTTGTACCGGCGTTCTGCGCCAGCAATTCTACGCCTGATGCGTGAAACCCTTCCTTGTAAAACAGGTCGTGGGCAGTGCGGACGATGTTTTCTTTGATAGACATAAAAATCCTTGCATAAGGTATACCGACTGGTATAGTATTTAAAAATATACCGATTGGTGTATTTTAACTGATTTGGAGAATATTAAAATGTCAGAGAAAAAACTTTTTGCCGCCTATGAAAAATGTCCGCCCAGACTGCCTTATGGTGTTATCGCCGCCGCATGGCTGGGCGCGGCGTTGGCAACGGGTGCTTTTGCCGGAATAGGGAATGCGGCAAACCTGCCTTTGGTGTTGGGTTCGTTCGGCGCGAGCTGCTTATTGGTCTTCGCCTACCCACAAAGTCCTTTTGCACAGCCTAAAAACGTTATCGGAGGACATTTCGTCGCTACTTTAACGGGGTTGATATTTATGGCGGCATTCGGTGCAGGCTGGTGGGTAATGGCTTTGGCTGTCGGCACGGCGGTGGCATTGATGTTGCTACTTCGCGTACCGCACCCGCCGGCAGGCTCCAATCCTTTGATTGTGATGCTTGGTGGCGTGGGCTGGGATTTTTTGATTACGCCGACTTTGGCTGGGTCGTTGATTTTGGTGGCTGTGGCTTTGGTTTACAATAATTTGGGCAAAGGACGGCGGTATCCGACTTATTGGTTGTAATGTCTGGGTCGTCTGAAAACGCGACATTCCGTTTTCAGACGACCTCAGTTTATTGTGCAGACTTTTTCTTCTCCAGCCGCTTCAATTGCTTGGCGGCATATTTGTTGCCTGCCTCGGCGGCACGGCGGTAGTAGCGGGCGGCTTTTTTCAGACGACCTGCATCTTCATAGAGGATACCGAGGTTGGATAATGCCATGATGCAGCCCGCGCGGGCGGCGAGTTTGTACCATTTTTTCGCCTGGCTGTTGCTGCGGCGCACGCCGTTGCCCTTGTAGTAGAGGAAGCCTATGTTGTTGCAGGCGGCTTCATCTGCTTGTAAGGCGGCGCGGGCGTACCATTTGTAGGCTTTGGTGTAGTTTCGGGGCAGACCGAGGCCTTCATCGTATAGGTAGCCGAAGGCGCGTTGGGCTTCGGCGCAACCCGCTTTGGCTGCTTTGCGGTAAAGCAGGCAGGCTGTCTTAATGTCTTTTTTGCCGCCGAGGCCGCGCTCGTTCAGCCAGCCGAGGCGGTAGGCTGCATAGGCTATATCGGGGTTTGTAATACTGTGTTGCTTAAAGGCACGTGTATACCATTTGCGGGCTCGGCGGTAGTCGGGCTTTTCTGCAAATTCGTACAGGCGGCCGAGGGATTCCTTTGCTTTGGGATGACCGAGTTTGGCGGCACGGCGGTAATATTTTTCGGCTTTGGTGAGGTTTGGCTTGGCACCTTCGCCGTATTGGTGGGCATTGCCGAGACCGAACCAGCCGTCTGGGCAGCCTTTTTGGGCGAGTTGGCGGTAGGTGCGGTAAGCGGCGCGGGCTTCGGCAGAATCGGATAAGCAGACATAACTGAGGCATTCGAGCAGGGCGGCGCGGTAGAGGGATTTAGGATTCATATTTCTGCCTTTCTGTTGGTTTCAGACGACTTGAATGGCTTTTTCGGAATTTTTCCCGACAGCAGTTGGGCGCGCTGCGGTTGATGCGTATGGGTGGTCGGTAAGGTTTTAATTTTTGTGTTTTTTGATTTTCAGACGACCCCAAAGGTCGTCTGAAAGCTTGTCGGAACAGGTTTGAACGGACGATAAACCAAGCGCCGGTCTGGCACCATGGAACGATGGTTCGGGTGGGGCCAATTTATCTTATTTTCGTGTTTTTATAAACGGTTTAAATTGTGCGGTATGAATTTTTTGATGAGAGCGAAATGGTATCTGATTCGTTGGCGGATTGAGGTCGTCTGAAAACGTAAAAAGCATCCAACGCTTTGATTTTTAAAGGTGCAGGCTGCTTTTTGTTTCCATTGCGTCATGACGGTATTGCAACACCTATTCACAAAAAAACACAGTTTGATTGTAACGTTTCAAACATTTCCCCTATAATCCGCCTGTTTTCAATTTTCACATGCAAAGAAAGGAGCAGCCATGACACGCAATACTTCAATCCGCTCAATCACATTCTTTGCAGCCCAAGCGTCGGTCTGATTTTCGGACAACGCGTTTCCGCATTTCCCTATCGCCCGCTTCGGGCTGCTTTCCCATCAATCGGACAGAGGTCGTCTGAAAACCTCAGACGGCAGTCGGTATATTTTCAAACCGGACATCTTTTTTGTTTTGTCGGTTTGGACACGTTTTGCCATCTGTCCGTTTTAGAGAAAGCATACACATGGGCAATTATCAAAATCCCCATCATATTCACATCATCGCTGATTCGGAAACCTGGATTGAAGGCAGCGCCGTCGCTCAACTCGAAACCACCGCCAAGCTGCCGCACATGCTGCGCGTAGCAGGTATGCCTGATTTGCACGCGGGACGCGGTTATCCTGTCGGCGCAGCGTTTTTCAGCGAACACCATTTTTACCCCGCGCTCATCGGCAATGACATCGGCTGCGGCATGGCGTTTTGGCAAACCGATTTGTCCGCCGCCAAGCTCAAACCCGCCAAACTTGCCAAGCAGCTTGGCAACATCGATACGCCTTTGAGCCAAGATGAACAAGAAGCCTTGCTCGGAGAATCTGCATCCGATTATCCGTTTTCAGACGACCTCGCTGTCGGCACCATCGGCGGCGGCAATCATTTTGCAGAATTGCAAACCGTTGAAACCGTTTACCGCGACGATTTGCTTCCCGCTGCCTTTGATTCAAACCGTTTGCAATTGTTGGTACACAGCGGTTCGCGCGGACTGGGTCAGCAGATTTTGCAACGCCACATCGAAGCCTACGGACATCGAGGTTTGGCGGAAGGCAGCGAGGCTGCGGCGGACTATCTTGCCGAACATCAGGCAGCCCTTGAGTTCGCCCGTTTAAACCGCCGCCTGATTGCCGCCAGAATGCTCGACCGCTGGCGTACGGAAGGCGAATGCCTGCTCGACGTGCATCACAATTTCCTTGAACAAACTGAAATCGCGGGGCAAACCGGCTGGCTGCACCGTAAAGGCGCAACGCCCGCCGATAAAGGTCTGGTCATGATACCCGGCTCGCGCGGCGATTACAGCTATCTGGTTCTGCCGACCCAAGATTGCCAAATTTCGCTGAACACATTGGCACACGGCGCTGGACGGAAATGGCAGCGCAGCGAATGCAAAGGACGCCTGTCGCACAAATATTCCGCCGACAGCCTGCGCCAAACCGCATTCGGCAGCGTAATAGTTTGTCAGGATAAGGCTTTGATTTTTGAAGAAGCTCCTCAGGCTTATAAAAACATAGACAGCGTCATTTCAGCCATGAAAAACGCAGGTCTGATTGAATTGGTCGCCCGGTTCAAACCCGTTTTGACTTATAAAACCAGCGGCGGATGTGGAGAATAAAAATGAAGCAAAACTTACAAACGGTTTATCTGCAAATTTCTACAGCCCAAGGGCCTGCCGAATGCCGCATCTTTGCCCGCTTCGTATTGGGCAGGCTGCTTGCCGAGGCAAAGGCGGAAGGTGTTGAGGCGGAAATCATCTCCGAAACCGCCGATAAACACGGCATGATGTCGGCGGTGCTTAAATTGGACGGCAAACATGCCGAAACTCTGGCACAGCGTTGGCAAGGTTCGCTCCAATGGATATGCGTCAGCCCCGTCCGTCCGAAGCATCCGCGTAAAAACTGGTATATCGGCGTTTTCCGTATGCCTGATATGCCTGAAATGCCGTCTGAAAGCGAGATTGAGTTTCAAACCTGCCGTTCGGGCGGTAAAGGCGGGCAACATGTAAATAAAACTGAAAGTGCCGTCCGTGCCACTCATAAAGCGAGCGGTATTTCCGTGCGCGTCGAAAGCGAACGCAGTCAGCATGCCAACAAAAAATTGGCTTTGACCCTGCTGACGCAAAAGCTGGCGGAACATCATGCCGGACAGACCGACGATTACGCCCGCGCACAGCACAGCCAGCTTTATCAGGTGGAACGCGGCAATCCGAAACGGACGTTTGTCGGAACGGAATTTAAGGAGAAGTCGAATTTTAAACGTTGAGCTGAGACAGCCGCTTTGGCAATGTCGTCATCCCCCGTGTTTTTAATATACGGGAAAAGGTCGTCTGAAAACCTGAATTTGCGTTTTCAGACGACCTTTTATTTGGCTATCAACGTCCGGTCAATAAGAATCCGGAATGTGTTTGAAATACAGCATGACCAGATACCAAAACAGCGTCGCTGCGGCAGCACCAAGCAGCACCCATGCGCTGATTTTGGCGACATCGCGCAGGGCGCGTTTTTGCTTGCGGCTGAAGAGGCGGTTGATAATCAGCGCGGCAAGTGCGAAAAAGAAAAAAATACGGAAAAGTCTGCCTATCATATCGGGAAGCGGGGGAGGTCGTCTGAAAAAGTATGGTTCGGGCGCGGCGGCATGGAGACGGCTGTTTCAGCGTGTCAGGCTGCTTGTCCGACCGTGTCAAAAAGTCATGCCGTTTGCTATATAATAACGCTTTTCGCCGCATTTGTTGGAACAGGATATGAGTCAAAGTGCCTCGGTGGGCATTGTAACGCCCCAAAAAATTCCGTTTGAGATGCCGCTGGTTTTGGAAAACGGTAAAACTTTGCCGCGTTTCGATCTGATGATTGAAACCTACGGCGAGCTGAATGCCGAAAAAAACAATGCGGTTTTAATCTGCCATGCGCTGTCGGGCAACCATCATGTTGCGGGCAGGCATTCGGCAGAGGATAAATATGCGGGCTGGTGGGACAATATGGTCGGACCCGGCAAACCGATTGATACGGAACGTTTTTTCGTGGTCGGTTTGAACAATCTGGGCGGCTGCGACGGCAGCAGCGGGCCTTTGTCGATCAATCCTGAAACGGGCAGGGAATACGGCGCGGATTTTCCGGTGGTTACGGTGAAGGACTGGGTAAAATCCCAAGCCGCGCTTGCCGATTATCTCGGCATCGAACAATGGGCGGCGGTTGTCGGCGGCAGCTTGGGCGGCATGCAGGCTTTGCAGTGGACGATTTCCTATCCCGAGCGCGTGCGCCATGCCTTAGTGATTGCATCTGCGCCGAAACTGTCCACGCAAAATATCGCGTTCAACGATGTAGCACGTCAGGCGATTTTGACCGACCCCGATTTTAACGAAGGACATTACCGCAGCCGCAATACCGTTCCCGCACGGGGCTTGCGGATTGCCCGCATGATGGGGCACATCACTTATCTTGCCGAAGACGGTTTGGGCAAAAAATTCGGACGCGATTTGCGCTCCAACGGTTATCAATACGGCTACGGCGTTGAATTTGAAGTGGAATCCTATCTGCGCTATCAGGGCGACAAATTCGTCGGACGGTTTGATGCCAACACTTACCTGCTCATGACCAAGGCACTGGACTATTTCGATCCGGCGGCGGATTTCGGCGACAGCCTGACCCGCGCCCTGCAAAATGTGAAAGCGAAATTTTTCGTCGCCAGCTTCAGCACCGACTGGCGTTTCTCGCCCGCGCGTTCCAAAGAGCTGGTCAAAGCGCTGATTGCCGCGCACAAGCCGGTGCAGTATATCGAAGTCAAATCCAACCACGGCCATGATGCCTTTTTGATGGAAGACGAAGCCTATATGCGCGCCGTAGCGGTTTATATGAACAATGTTGACAAGGATTGCCGATCATGAATTTGCGCGACGATTTGCAGTTGATTTACGACTGGATTCCCGAAGGCAGCCGCGTCTTGGACTTGGGCTGCGGCGACGGCGAATTGCTGGCGGCTTTGGTGGAGTACAAAAAATGCAGCGGCTACGGCATCGAAATCGACACCGACAGCGTCATCGCCGCCATGTCGCGCGGCGTAAACGTCATCCAAGCCGATTTGGAGCAGGGTTTGGCGGAATTTGGCGACCAGACGTTTGACGTTATCGTTTTGAGCCAAACCATCCAAGCCATGCAAAATACCGAAAAAATCCTGCGCTGCCTTATGCGCGTGGCGAAACAGGCAATTGTCAGCTTCCCGAATTTCGGCTACTGGCGCAACCGCTTCCAAATCGCCATCGGCGGTCATATGCCGGTTTCCGAACGCATGCCCTACCATTGGTACGACACGCCGAATATCCATTGGTGTACGCTCAAAGACTTTGATTTATTGTGCGCCAAAAATAAAATCCGCGTCCTCGAGCGCGCGGTCATGACGGGCAACAAACAGGTCAAACATTTCCCCAACCTGTTGGGCAGCTTGGCGTTTTATCGCGTCGGGTAAGATGGATTGTGGCAATAACAAGGTTCTTGAGTTCTATGAATAACAGGTCGTCTGAAAAATGAAATGGCAGATTTTCAGACGACCTCTTTATGTTGAAAACAAAATAATGAAAAACGAAACGTCATCACTTCTCTTATGGCTTACCGCAATCATGCTGACTGCGTGTTCTCCAAGCAAAGAAGATAAAACAAAAGAAGTCGGCGCATCCGCTGTTCCATCCTCCGCGTCATCTGCTTCTTCCCAACCCGATTTGAATCCAATCGCGTCCAACTCTAATAGCGTCAAGCAAGTAGAAGGCGCACCTTCTTCAAATTGCACCAACCTGCATCAGATTGACGGCATTGATGATTTTGTCCGTCAGGTTGCCGAAAATATCGATTCCAGTTGTTTGTTTGAACGCAGCCCTAAAGAATTGGCGGCGATTTGGGGCATTCCCAGCGGAGACGATCCGCTGGAGCAGGCACTGTTCCCTGATATTGATCCGAATGATCCTAAAAACGTTGATAAAGTGATAGAGGCTATTGATCAGATGGGAAAAGGGGAGCGGAGCCATAATCAGCAGGCGGTAGAACCGGTGGTACAAGAAATGAAAGCACTCAGGCGTCGGGATACTTTGGTTTTATCAACAGGCAAACAGACAAGCCAAGGTTCGGATCAGCCGCTGAGGATAACGCACAATTTTGATATAGAAGGAACGCCGGAATATCTTAAGAAACACGGCGGCGGGTTTGGCGGTAGTTTTCAAAACATCAGCCAGTTGCCCGAATATTTGAAAGCACACGGAAAGATTTTTGAGGCGCAAAGGGTATTCCGCCTTTTCAACCGCGACCGCAGCCCTGATAAGCCTTATCTGGAAATTGTGTTTGACGAAAGCGGGAAAATTGTTTCGATTACCGTATATGAAAATGTTTCCAATCCGACAAGCGAGATTCATTTGATGTAATGGGTTTGGAGCACAAACGGAGAGGGGGAAAATCTGGACTTATTGAGCGTTCGTTGAGCTTTTGATGCGATAGCAGTTTGATTGGAAGCCTTCAATTCAATATCGGAAAGGTCGTCTGAAACCTGAATCGGTTTTCAGACGACCTTTTGTTGATGTGTTCGAGCTTAACCAAATGCTTAACGGCTGTCTTTCCATTGGTAATATTTCGAGCCGAGGAAGGAGCCGAGTTTGCGCAGGAAAGGTTGGGTGATGATGCTGGGGTGTTTGAGTTTTTCAAACGGTTTCAGACGACCATCGTCGCCCATTATGGCTTCGGCGATGGCAAGGCCTGCTATGCCGGTAATCGCCATGCCGTGTCCAGAATAGCCTTGGGCATAGTAAACATTGGGCGCGAGCCTGCCGAAGTGGGGGGCGAGGTTGGCGGTGATGTCGCATTCGCCGCCCCATGAATGTTCGATTTTGACATCGGCAAGCTGGGGGAAGACTTTGAGCATGTCTTGGCGGACAAGCTCGGTCATGCGGTCGGGGTCGTCGATGAACTCGTTGTCTTTGCCGCCGAAGAGCAGGCGGCCGTCGGCGCTGAGGCGGTAGTAGTCGAGGACGTGGCGGTTGTCGCAGACAGCCATGTTGTTGCGGATGAGTTCTTTGGCGCGTTCGCCCAGCGGTTCGGTGGCGATGATGAAGGTGCTGACGGCGATGGCTTTTTTTTCCAACGGCTTGAATTTTTGATGCAAACCGGCGTAGGTGTTGACGGCATACATGAGGTTTTGGCATTCGATGCTGCCGTCCGGGGTATGGACGAGCCAGCCGCTTTGATAGGGTTCGATACGGGTCATCGGGGACTGTTCGAAAATCTGCGCGCCTGCTTCGGCGGCGGCGCGGGCGATGCCCAGGGTGTAGTTGAGCGGATGGAGGTGGCCGGAATGAGGATCGAACTGTGCGCCCAAGTACATATCGCTGGCAAGTTGTTGCTTGAGCGTGGCTTTATCCCAGAGTTGGTAATGGGTAGCGCCGTAATGTTGTCGGGCGTGTTCATGCCATTGTTGCAATTCTTCCCAATGTTGCGGGCGGATGGCGACGGTGGCGTAGCCGCGCTGCCAATCGCAGGCGATTTGGTGTTTTTTAACCCGTTCGTCAACGAGTTCGACGGCTTGCAGGGATTGCTGCCAAAACCAGCGGGCTTGTTCCAAGCCGACTTGTTTTTCGATTTCTTCCATACTACAGGCATAATCGCTGATAACTTGCCCGCCGCTGCGCCCTGATGCGCCGAAGCCGATACGGGCGGCTTCGAGTACGGTTACTTCGCGTCCGTTTTCGGCAAGGGGAAGGGCGGTGCAAAGTCCTGTCAATCCTCCGCCGATGACGCAGGTCTCAGTTTTCAGACGACCTTCAAGCTTGGGATAAGCGGCGTGGGGATTGATGGTGCTGAAATAATAGGAGGGAAGGTATTCTTTGAAATTGGGATGAATCATAGGGTAATGCTTTGTGTGGTTTCAGACGACCTTTTGGGGAAGTTGAGGGTCGTCTGAAAAGTGGGTTAAACGGGTTGTGTGAAGAAAACAGGCTGACCTTGCATTGATGCGGTCAGCCTGTCTGATTGGGTCAATTTGTTTTTTCTGCGGCAAGCTTTTCCTGACGGTAGGCTTCGGCGGCTTCCCGATCGCGTTTGGTTGCTTGGCGCATCATCCAATAATTGATGACGATGACCAGCGTACCGATAATGCCGATCAGGATGGTTGCCAACACATTCATCTGCGGGTCGAGACCCAGCTTGATTTTGGAGAAAATCACCTGCGGCAATGTGGAAGAACCTGGGCCGGACAGGAAGGAGGTAATCACCAAATCATCCAGCGACAGGGTAATGCCGAGCAGGAAGCCTGAAGCGATGGCAGGGGCAATCAAGGGCAGGGTGATGACGAAAAAGATTTTCAGCGGACGCGCACCCAAGTCCATGGCGGCTTCTTCGAGCGATTGGTCGAGCTCCACCAGACGCGAACGGATAACGACGGTAATGTATGCCATACAAAGCGTCGTATGTCCGAGGAAAATGGTGAAGAAACCGCGGTCGAAGTAAAGCCTTTGGAGCAATTCGCCGCTGCCTTGCAGGAACATTTGCACCTGAATAATCAGGAGCAGCATGGACAAACCGGTAATCACGTCAGGCATAACCATAGGCGCGGAAATCATACCGGCAAACAAGGTGCTGCCGCGGAAGCGTTTGATGCGCGCCATCGCGTAGCCTGCCAGCGTGCCCAAAACGACGGCTGCAAGCGAGGATGCGGCGGCAATGCGCAGCGACAGCCAAGCGGCTTCCAAGATGGTGTCGTTTTCCAGCAATGCGCCATACCACTTGGTCGAAAAGCCGCCCCAAACGGTAACCAGCTTGGATTCGTTGAACGAATAGATGACCAAAACGACCAGCGGAATATACAGAAACGCCAGCGACAGCATCAACATCAGTTTCAGGAACCAGGATAATCGGGATTTCTGCATTATTTGGATCCTTCTTCTAATTCGCGGTTTTCATAATGCTGGAACAGTGCAATCGGTACGACCAGCAGTGCGACCATGACGACGGCGACGGCGGAAGCCAACGGCCAGTTGTTTTGATCGAAGAACGCCTGCCACAAAACTTTACCGATCATCAGGTTTTCCGAACCGCCGACCAGCTCGGGAATCACAAATTCACCGACTGCGGGTACGAAAACCAGCATGGAGCCTGCGATGATGCCGGTTTTAGACAGGGGCAGGGTAATGGTGAAGAACGATTTGACCGGCCCTGCGCCCAAATCAGAAGCGGCTTCGAGCAGGCGGTTGTCGAGTTTCACCAGTTGCGTGTAAAGCGGCAGAATCATAAACGGCAGATAGGCATAAACCATGACCAAGTTCAGCGAGAACGCGTTGTAAAACAGGTCTAAAGGCTCTTCGATAATCTGCATTTTGAGCAGGAAATTGTTGATGATGCCGTTGTGTCCCAGCAGGCCCATCCATGCGTAAACACGCAACAGGAAAGAGGTCCAGAAAGGCAGCATGATGGCAAGCAGCAGACCGTTGCGCATGGCGGGATTGGCGCGTGAAATCGCATAGGCGGTCGGATAACCAATCAGCAGACAAATGATGGTCGTCGTCAGCGCAGTCTTAATCGAAGACCAGTAGGTCATCAGATAGATATTACTGTTTTCGCTGTCGCCAAACGGATTCAAGGTATTCCAAAAATTTTGGAAGATATCGGCATAGTTTTGATAACTGATGGCGATGTTCAGACGACCTAAATCTTCATCGACGCTGGTCAGCGGCGTAAACGGCGGAATGGCAATTTCTTGTTCGGCAAAGCTGATTTTCAGCACGATGGCGAACGGAATCAGAAACAGCACCAAAAGCCAAATATACGGCACGGCGATGACCGCGCGCTGACCCGGGCGGCGGAACAGTTTGTTTTTCAGTTTTTTAAGGTTCATCTCATTCCCCTTAAATCAACGGAACAACGGAGTCGGTTGGTTTTCCGGCCAGCTGATATAGACAGTTTCGTCCCAAGTCGGCGGCGTGATGTTGCGGACATACCAATAAGGTGCGGGAACTTGGCTTTTGACGACGCGGCCGTTAGCGAGTTTGATGTGGTAGATGGCGAAGCTGCCCAAGTAGGCGATTTCTTTCACCGTGCCTTTTGCCCAGTTGAAGCTGCCCAAGTGGTCGGGTTTTTCTTTGTATAAATCAATGTCTTCGGGACGGATGCTGACCCAAATGTCTTGTTCGCTCGGGCCACCCAAACCGTGGTCGATGCGGACGTGGTTTTCCAAGCCTTCGCATTCGATGACAGCATAATCGGCATGGTCGTCAATCACGACGCCGCCAAAAATATTGGTCTCGCCGATGAATTCGGCGGTAAAGCGGCTGTTGGGGTAGTCGTACACATCGCTGGGCGTACCGACCTGTTGCAACTGACCGTCAGACATAATGGCGATGCGGGTCGCCATCGTCATCGCCTCTTCTTGGTCGTGCGTGACCATGATGCAGGTTACGCCGACTTGTTCCAGCGTGTTGACCAATTCGAGCTGGGTTTGTTGACGCAGTTTTTTGTCCAACGCGCCGAGAGGTTCGTCAAGCAGCAGGATTTTCGGACGTTTTGCCAAGCTGCGTGCCAAAGCGATACGTTGTTGCTGACCGCCGGATAATTGATGCGGTTTGCGCTTGGCGTATTTGGTCATCTGCACCAGACGCAGCATTTCTTCCACGCGCGCAGCAATTTCATCTTTGGGCATTTTGTCTTGTTTCAGACCGAAGGCAATGTTCTGCTCCACAGTCATGTGCGGGAACAGGGCATAGCTTTGAAACATCATATTGATAGGGCGCTCGTAGGGGGCAAGTTTGGTAATGTCTTGACCGTCCAGAATGATTTTGCCCTGATTAGGGCTTTCCATGCCCGCCAGCATACGCAGCAGCGTGGATTTGCCGCTGCCTGAGCTGCCCAAAAGGGCAAAGATTTCATGTTGATAAATATCCAAGTCGATGTTATCGACAGCGTAATTGTCACCAAACTTTTTCACCAAGCCTTGGATTTTAAGATAAGGTTTGGCTGAAGACGCAGTGGTTGCGGTCATAATGGCAATACTCCAATAAAAATGACGAGTACCGGCAAAACGGATTTTCGAAAGGGTGATAAAAAGCTGTTTGATTGCTGGCGGGAGTCGCAACGTCGAAACGTCGTCTGAAACTCTTGTGAAGCGCACGGGCAGCATGGATGGGAAACGGGTGGAAATCCAAGGATAAACCGCCTCCGCCGAACTCGCTATTATATTAGCCTATGGCACGCAGGGGCAATACGAAATTGCCCGAAGGGGCTGATTTCCCGCGGATTTGATTTAAACAGGGCGGCTTGTTATCGACGGGATTGAATCTACTATCAAACCTATACGGGCAAATAGGGAAGAACGGTTGCCTTCATATGGGAAATTTAAGTGCGTTGTTTTTATGCAATTAATTTATATGGATATTATGCTTTTATCTTAAATATTTATTCAAAATATAATAAAATTTGAAATATTAATAACAAAAGTAGTTTCTTAGGGTTGTTTGCCAAGCGCAATGAGAAACAGATTTCAAATGGATTTTTTCCGTGAATTTTCACACAAGGGGTAAAACATGAGTATCAAACAGTGGCCTGAAGGCGAGCGGCCGCGCGAGAAATTATTGGCGCGCGGTGCAGGTGCATTGAGCGATGCGGAGTTATTGGCGATTTTGCTGCGGGTCGGTACGCGCGGGATGAGCGCGGTGGATTTGGCGCGTTATCTGCTGAACGAGTTTGGCAGCTTGGGCAAGCTGATGAGTGCCGACGCGAAAACGCTCTCCGCATACAAGGGCATGGGTTTGGCGAGTTTTACCCAGTTTGCCGTCGTCAAAGAAATCGGCAGACGGATTTTGGGCGAGGATTTGCAGGAAAACATCACGCTTTCCAGCCCGAAAGCCGTTGCCGATTATCTGCGCCTGCATTTAGGGCACGAAAAGATAGAAGTCAGCACCGCACTTTTGCTTAACCGTCAAAACAGGCTGATTGCCGTGCGCGAACTCTCGCGCGGAACGGTGGCAGAAAATACCGTCTATATCAGGGAAATCGTCAAGCTCGCATTGGACGAATACGCCGACAGCCTGATTATCGCGCATAATCATCCAGGCGGTTCGGCAACGCCTTCGCAATCCGACATTGAGTTTACAGGTCGTCTGAAACAGGCTTTGGCATTGGTTGATGTCTCGCTTTTGGATCATTTCATTGTTACGGCGAAAGAAGTCTGCTCTATGCGGGAGCGAGGGTATATGGAAGGGTAAAAGGTGTTTTATCGGAGTCTGGTAGCGGTTTGTCTTATTTTGATATTATGCGAACAGATTGTTTAGATAGTATTTGGTCGCCCCAAAGGTCGTCTGAAAATGTTTTCAGACGACCTTTTTGCTAATTTGAAAGTCTTTATTTTTTATGTCGGCAATCTGTTATGAACTTGAACAATAAAAGTTATGCACAGATTTTATAATAATAATTTCAATATAAAACATATAGATATTGAAAATTTTCTATCCTAATAAAATTTTGCTATTGAGTTATCCACATTTGGGCCTATATTGGATGTAACGAAATTCTAACCAAAGGAAACCAAAAAGATGAGATTCGACAAATTAACCGCCAAATTCCAACAAGCCCTTGCAGAAGCTCAGAGTTTGGCGTTGGCTGCGGACAGCAGCTATCTGGAAGCGGGCTTCGTGCTGAAAGCCCTGCTTGACGATCAAAACAGCGGAGCCGCCGCGCTCTTGGCTCATGCGGGCGTAAACGTGCCGCAGGTGAAACAGCGTTTGCAGCAGCATTTAAACAGCCTGCCGAAAGTGTCTGGTCAGGGAGGCGATATTCTGCCGAGCCGCGAATTGCAGGCAGTGTTGAACCTGATGGACAAAGCGGCAACCAAACGCGGCGATGCCTATATCGCCAGCGAACTTTTCCTGCTTGCCTTGGTGCAACAGAACGATGCGACCGGCAAAATCTTGAAAGAAGCCGGTGCGACCGAGCAAAACATTAATGCCGCGATCGACGCGGTACGAGGAGGACAAAACGTGAATGATGCCAATGCAGAAGACCAACGTGATGCGTTGAAAAAATACACGCTCGACCTGACCCAGCGCGCCCGCGACGGCAAGCTTGACCCCGTTATCGGCCGCGACGACGAAATCCGCCGCGCGATTCAGGTATTGCAACGCCGCACCAAAAACAACCCCGTGCTGATTGGCGAACCGGGCGTGGGTAAAACCGCCATCGTCGAAGGCTTGGCGCAACGCATTGTCAACGGCGAAGTGCCTGAATCCTTGCGCAACAAACGCCTGCTGGTTTTGGATTTGGCGGCATTGATTGCCGGCGCGAAATACCGCGGCGAATTTGAAGAACGCTTGAAAGGCGTGTTGAACGACTTGGCAAAAGACGACGGCAACACTCTGATTTTCATTGATGAAATCCATACTTTGGTCGGCGCGGGCAAAACCGACGGCGCGATGGATGCGGGCAATATGCTGAAACCGGCTTTGGCGCGCGGCGAACTGCACTGCATCGGCGCGACCACCTTGGACGAATACCGCCAATACATCGAAAAAGACGCGGCACTCGAACGCCGCTTCCAAAAAGTATTGGTCGGCGAACCCAGCGTGGAAGACACCATCGCCATCCTGCGCGGTTTGCAGGAGCGCTATGAAATCCACCACGGCATCGACATTACCGACCCCGCCATCGTTGCCGCCGCAGAGTTGAGCGACCGCTACATCACCGACCGCTTCCTGCCCGACAAAGCGATTGATTTGATTGACGAAGCCGCCAGCCGCATCAAAATGGAGTTGGACAGCAAACCCGAGCAGATGGACAAACTCGACCGCCGCATCATCCAGCTCAAAATGGAAAAAATGCACGTTGCCAAAGAAAGCGACGACGCCAGCAAAAAACGTTTGGAACTGATAGACGAGGAAATCGACGGTCTGCAAAAAGAATACGCCGATTTGGACGAAATCTGGAAAGCCGAAAAAGCCGCGTCTTCCAGCACCGCCGACATCAAGAAACAGATGGACGACATCAAAGTCAAAATCGAGCAGGCCAAACGCCAAGGCGACTTTGCCCGCGCGTCCGAACTCGAATACGGCGAGTTGCCGAAATTGGGCGCACAGTTGCAAGCGGCTGAAAGCAACCCCGACGGCAAAAAACAAAACAAACTCTTCCGCACCGAAGTCGGCGCGGACGAAGTGGCCGAAATCGTATCGCGCATGACCGGCATCCCCGTGTCCAAAATGATGGAAGGCGAACGCGACAAGCTGCTGAAAATGGAAGAAGTATTGCACCGCCGAGTGGTCGGTCAAGACGAAGCCGTGCGCGCCGTGTCCGACGCCATCCGCCGCAGCCGCTCCGGCCTTGCCGATCCGAACAAACCCTACGGCAGCTTCCTGTTCTTAGGCCCGACCGGCGTGGGTAAAACCGAGTTGTGCAAAGCCTTGGCAGGCTTCCTGTTTGACAGCGAAGACCACCTCATCCGCATCGACATGTCCGAATACATGGAAAAACACGCCGTTGCCCGCCTAATCGGCGCGCCTCCGGGCTATGTCGGCTACGAAGAGGGCGGCTACCTGACCGAACAAGTCCGCCGCAAACCGTACAGCGTGATTCTTTTGGACGAAGTGGAAAAAGCCCATCCCGACGTGTTCAACATCCTGTTGCAAGTATTGGATGACGGTCGCCTGACCGACGGACAAGGTCGCACCGTGGACTTCAAAAACACCGTCATCGTCATGACTTCCAACATCGGCAGCCAGCACATTCAACAAATGGGTACGCAGGATTACGATGCTGTGAAAGAAGCGGTGATGGACGAGGTGAAAGCCTACTTCCGCCCCGAAATGATCAACCGTATCGACGAAGTGGTCGTGTTCCACGGACTGGATCAGGAGAATATCCGCAACATTGCGAAAATCCAGCTCAAAGGCTTGGAAAAACGTTTGGAAGCGCAGCACCTGCACCTGAAAGTGGACGATGCCGCCTTGGATTTGATTGCCAAAGCCGGTTTCGACCCCGTGTACGGCGCACGCCCGCTCAAACGCGCCATCCAGTCGGAAATCGAAAACCCGCTGGCCATGGCGTTGCTCGAAGGCAAATACGCGCCTGACAGCACGATTCATGTGAAAGAAGAGGGCGGCAAGCTGGTGTTTGCCTGATTTAGGTGTAGATTGAGATAAAGTGATGAAAAGGTCGTCTGAAAACTGTTGGCGCTAAGTCCACTGATTTCAGACGACCTTATTGGGTTATTGTTCAATTTATACGTTTGGTATCATAAGGTTTTCATATTAAAAGATATTACTTGTGATACCAAATCGTTGTTATCAAAAAATACAATTATCCGATTGTTATCATAATCTCCATCAGTATCCGGCAACCAGCATACGGAAATATGTGAATTCTGATAATTTGAGTCGTAATAATCAGAATCAAAAAAATATTTAATTTCAACCCATTTTCCGCTAGGAAATTCAAATAATCTTTTTAAATAATCGTTCTTTTTTTCTAAAACAAAATCATCTAATAACAAATCTAATTCGACTGCTGATTTAAGCTCTTCATCTGAGGAAGGTTTCATGATGTCTCCTTATTAAACAAATGATTTAAGATGAACAATTGCTTCTAATTACCTAACCAATCTTACCTGCATTGATAGCTTCCGGTAAGTTTTATAGTGGATTAACTTTAAACCATTACGGCGTTGCCTCGCCTTAGCTCAAAGAGAACGATTCTCTAAGGTGCTGAAGCACCAAGTGAATCGGTTCCGTACTATCTGTACTGTCTGCGGCTTCGTCGTCTTGTCCTGATTTAAATTTAATCCACTATACAGTGTGGTTACGTCATTAAGGTCGTCTGAAAAACGTTTTCAGACGACCTTAATGCTTGATTGGGATTCGTACTTAAGCCTCTATCCAAAGGATGCTGCTCAAAGGGAACTTTGGGAATAATGCGCCGATGCAGGGCTTCTTTGCGGTAATGAAGACGGAGTGTTTTGCCGTGCAGGGGGAATTGATGATGGACGAATTGATGAAACAGATAGAGGATTATATGGATTCCTATAATCAGGAACGTTGCAGTTCGAAATTGAAAAGCCGGGTCCTGTCACATATAGAACCCGGATTATATAGAGCGATTGAATAGGCTTTTATGAATGTCCAAGACCTTCGGAGCAGTTCAGTTTTTGCCCGAACGTTTTTCAGACGACCTTTTATCTATGTTTATCAAGCAGACTGTATCGGGATGATACGGTTTTGATTGCGTTTTGCACCGCCTTCGCAATAATTGACTTTGACGTATTCTTCGACAATCTCTAAGAATTCGGCTGCGATGTTGTCGCCTTTTAAAGTCACTTTGCGTTCTCCGTCAACATAAACCGGGGCAACAGGGGTTTCGCCGGTTCCGGGCAGGCTGATGCCGATGTCTGCCAGTTTGCTTTCGCCCGGTCCGTTAACGACGCAGCCCATGACGGCAACGTTTAAAGATTCTACACCGGGGTAAAGGGTGCGCCATACGGTCATTTTTTGGCGAAGGTAATTTTGTACGTCTTGGGCAAGCTCTTGGAAGACTGTGCTGGTGGTGCGTCCGCAGCCCGGGCAGGCGGTAACCATGGGGGTAAACGAACGCAGCCCCATGGTTTGCAGAATTTCCTGACCGACGATGACTTCCTGTGTGCGCGAGCTGCCGGGTTCGGGGGTCAGGGAAATGCGGATGGTGTCGCCGATGCCTTCTTGAAGCAGTACGGCCAAGGCGGCAGTCGAAGCGACAATGCCTTTGCTGCCCATGCCTGCTTCCGTCAAGCCTAAGTGGAGCGGATATCGGCAGCGGCTGCCCAGCTTGCGGTAAACCTGAATCAAATCTTGAACGGAGCTGACCTTGCACGACAAGATGATTTTGTTTTCAGGCAAACCTAATCGGACGGCTTTTTCAGCAGACTCCAACGCCGAAATAATCAAGGCTTCTTTCATGATTTCTTCGGGCGGTTTGGGTGATGAGGACGCCAGATTGGCATCCATCATGCGCTTGGCGAGGCTTTGGTCAAGCGAACCCCAGTTGACGCCGATACGGACGGCTTTGTCATTTTCGGCGGCAGTCCGAATCATATAGGCAAATTTTTCATCGCCTTTTGCGCCTTTGCCGACATTGCCGGGGTTGATGCGGTATTTGGACAAAGCTTTGCCGCACTCGGGAAATTCTGCCAACAGACGTTCGCCATTGAAATGGAAGTCGCCAATCAGCGGGGTGGTGTAACCCATGTCGTCCAAACGTTGGCGGATTTCGGCAACTTTGGAGGCGGCTTCCGGGCTGTTGACGGTAATGCGCACCATTTCTGAGCCTGCATCGCTCAATTCTTTGACTTGCAGGGCGGTTGCTTTAGCATCTGCGGTGTCGGTATTGGTCATCGATTGCACGACAACGGGTGCATCTGAACCGACGATGAGATGATCGATTTGTACTTGATGGGTTTGGCGGCGTTTGGGTGTGTTCATCTTTATTTTTTTCCTGCTACAAAGGAAGCTGATTTTTCACCGGCAACCCGGTATTCTGCCAGATTGATGGTTGTCCCGCCGTAATTGGCTTGTGCGCCTGTGGCAATACCGATCCAGACATTGTAGGGCGCACCGCCTTTAAAACGCCTTTCGCTTCCTGCGGGAATGATCCGGCTGAAAATCATGGTACCTTTCTTGTCGGAGATAATCAGATTGCTTCGGTATTGGACTTTAATCCAAAGCTCGTCTGAATCGACTTTGACTTCAGGTGCGGATGCCGCTGCTTCGGATGCGGCGACACTTGAAGCTGCTTTTTCGGCATTGGATATTTCTTGTTTGCCGTTTTCTGCCATATTGGAAACGGCAACATTTTCTTTTTTCAAATCCGGCGTCTGCATACTGTTGCGTACTGCATCGCTGTTTTGCGCGACTTGTTGTTCGTTTTCATGATTGGACTTGCTTTGCCAAACATAAATACCGCCGCCAAGCAGGATGAGCGCCGCCATGCCCAAAACCCATTTGGGAAAACCGACTTTTTCACCATCTTGGTAGTTCAAGCCGGCATTTTGTTTGCGATCAACCAGATAGACATGGTCTTCTTCCGGCGCGGAAATGGCTTTCAGACGACCTGTAATGGTTGCTTCATCGATTTTCAACAGACGGGCATAAGAACGCAGATAGCCCATAACGAAGACCAATCCTGAAAAGAAAGAATAGTCTCCTTTTTCAAGTGCTTCAATTTGTTCGGCAGAAAGTTTCAACCGTCGTGCTACTTCGTCAATATCCCAACCTGATTTGTGTCTGAGTTGTCCCAGCTCATCACCCAATGATTTGGCAGCTTGAATGTCGTATTCGTTTTTCTTTTGATTTTCCATGTGGTTACTTACCTGTGGTTACTGCCTGTAATTGTTCCGAGTAGGGGAAGTTTGCCCTTAACTGGGCTTCGTATTCGTAGGCTGCCTGGCTATTGCCCAAAGCGGTCGCCAATTTCCAACCCAGCAGCAAATCATCTGCTTGCAAGACATCGACTTTGCTTTGGTATTGACGGAAATAATAGTCCGCTTCGTTTAAATTGCCTGCCAGCATTTTGGTTCTTGCCAATTCTTTAAACGCAGGCGGGAATTGAGGTTGCGCAGCCAAAGAGCGTTCGAGATAAGCTTCTGCCAGCGAATATTGTCCCATCTTCGCGCTGCAAATGCCCTTGTTGAGGTTGGCGATAAACGGAGAAGGATAAGTCGGATCGGCCAGGGCTTTGTCAAAATAACTGATGGACTGGGCAGGATTATTCATCTCGCTGCACAAGAACCAGCCATAGTTATTGTTGATTTCCGCATTATCAGGTTTCAAGGATAGGGCTTTTTGGAAGCTTTCCTGCGCCTTTTCGCGCACTTTGAGATATTGATAGATTTGCGCGCGAACCAGCCATGCATCTTCATTGCTGCTGTCTGCTTTCAATGCCTCTTCAATACTGACCGTTGCTTGACGGTAATCGCCCCCGCGCATGTATTCGATAGCCAACTGGGTTTTGATATTGGCGACCTGTGTCGCACGTTCCGCTCTGCTTGGACCTTTCGGGCCGGCGCATGCGCCCAAAACCAAAGTTAAAATAATGGGTTGCCAAATGTTCAGTTTCATAATCAGCTCTGTTGTTCAACCAAAATCTGCTGCCATTTTTGTTGGCGGCGTGTTTTATCTTGTACTTGTCCGGCCAATTGACCGCAAGCTGCGTCAATATCGTCGCCACGCGTTTTGCGTACGGTTACCACGAATCCTGCCTGCTGCAAAATATCGCGGAAAACGCGGATATTTTCATTGGTAGAGCGTTCGTAGCCGGAATTGGGGAAGGGATTGAACGGAATCAGATTGAATTTGCACGGTACGTCTTTCACCAGCTCAATCAGTTCGCGCGCATGTTGCGCCTTGTCATTGATTCCGTCCAACATAACATATTCAAAAGTAATGAAATCTCTTGGCGCTTTGACCAAATAGCGTTGACATGCTGCCATCAACTCTTTCAACGGATATTTTTTATTCAGCGGAACGATTTGGTCGCGCACTTCGTCGTTGGAGGCATGAAGGGATACTGCCAGCGCAACAGGCATCGCATCGCGCAGCCTGTCCATTTGCGGCACCATACCCGATGTAGAAACGGTAACGCGGCGGCGGCTTAGGCCGTAGCCATGATCGTCCAGCATAATGCTCAGCGCAGTAACGACATTATCAAAGTTCGCCATTGGCTCGCCCATGCCCATCATGACTACATTGGAAATCACACGTTCGTTTTTTGGTGTAACGCCCATTGCTTTATTTGCCCACCACAGTTGCCCGATGATTTCGGCAGCGGTCAGATTACGGTTGAAACCTTGGCGGCCGGTAGAACAGAAGGTGCATTCCAATGCGCAGCCGACTTGAGAGGAAATACATAACGTACCGCGTTCTGCTTCGGGAATAAACACCGTTTCCACGCCGTTGCCCGTTCCTACATCCAACAGCCATTTGCGCGTACCGTCGGTGGATTCTTGCGCCATCATCAGTTTGGGCACATCCACGCTTGCCTGTTCGTTGAGTTTCAGGCGCAGGGATTTTGCCAAATCAGTCATTTCATCGAAACTTTGCGCACCGGCTTGGTGGATCCAGCGCATGACTTGTTTGGCGCGAAACGGTTTTTCACCCATCTCGGCAAAATGATGGGTCAGTCCGTTTAAATCGTAATTCAGCAGATTGGTTTTCATGTGGTTTATTTCTTGGTAAAGCTTTTGAATAAAGGCTGTCGCGATAAATCTTGCAAATCCGGCAGATTAGGGCGTTGCATAGTGGGTTTGAACATGTCCTGAATTTTGTTGAGCAAACAGCTTTTATTTCCAAGCTCCTTCTATCATATTTTCAGACGACCCCCATTTGAGAAAGGTCGTCTGAAAACAGATTGAGACAAACAATATCGACAAAACCGTCCAAACGCCCGAACCGGTCGGACGTTCGAACGGTATCTATCGTTAACGCGGGCAGATTTCGCTTTGGCTGAAGAAGTAGGCAATCTCGATTGCTGCGTTTTCCAGACTGTCAGAACCATGTACGGCATTTACGCTGAGAGATTCGGCAAAATCGGCACGTATCGTACCGGGAGCGGCTTCCGCAGGGTTGGTCGCGCCCATCAGTTCACGGTTTTTTGCAACGGCATTTTCACCTTCCAACACCTGAATCATGACAGGACCGCTGGTCATAAAGGCAACCAAACTGTCGTAAAAAGGACGCTCTTTATGGACAGCATAAAACTCTTGGGCTTCGCGTACGCTGAGGTGCTTCATTTTGGCGGCGACAATACGCAGTCCGTTGTCTTCAAAACGGCTGTAAATTTTGCCGATTACATTTTTACCTACAGCATCGGGTTTAACGATGGAGATCGTGCGCTCAATAGCCATATTATGTCCTTGTTTTTATTGCATTGTACAATAGTCTGAGGTTGGGGAAAATGAACTGCTATTTTATCAAATTTCAGTATACTTTGGGAAAAGCCGCTCTTTTTTCTTCTCCTGAATCTTATTTTTTCAACGTCAGATGCGGTTGCTCCAAATAAACTTCCGATTGCATTTCCACCATACGGCTGGCAGTACGGGTAAATTCTTCGGCGAAATCACCTTCGACATAAATATCGTTTACGCCTACCGCGCTGGTGGCACAGAGTTTTACTCGGAAATCGTACAATACGTCAATCAGCCAAGTAAGGCGGCGCGCTTCGGCTTTTTCCTGCGGCGTCAGGCGTTCCAATTCTGATACGAACACCATTTCATAATGTTCGGCCAAATAGAGGTAATCGGCTTGCGAACGCGGACCAAAGCATAAAGCGCGGAAATCGAACCAAATGGCACGGTCGGATTGGGCTTTGTGCGGAATTTCACGTCCGTGTATTACGCTGACACCGGGATTCAGTTCGGAAATTCCCGCCATTTCTTTAAACAAATCAGCCAATTTCTGCTCGTTTTCTTCATTGTTGGGAACGAAGAAAATCTCGGCAGGACGTAAAGTGCGCAGGCGGTAGTCTTCTCCGCCATCAACATTTAAGACGGTCAGGCTGGATTCAATCAGCGCGATGGTCGGCAGAAAACTGCTTCTGTTTTGACCTTGGGGATAAAGCTCGGACGGGGCATAGTTGGAAGTTGCCACCAAAACCACACCTTCGCTCAACAAGTTTTCCAGCAGGCGACCCAGAATCATCGCATCTGCAATATCGCTGACGTGAAATTCGTCAAAACACAATACGCGGGTCTCTTTGGCAATCTCGGCAGCAACTGCTTTTAAAGGGTTGGCTTCGCTTTTCAAGTCTTTCAAACGCTTATGGATTTCCGCCATAAAAGCATGAAAGTGGACACGGCGTTTGCGGCGGTATGGCAAACAGCCGAAAAAAGCATCCATCAAGAAACTTTTACCACGACCCACGCCGCCATAAAAATACAGACCTTTCGGTACTTGGGGAGAGCGCAGGCTGCGCCCTAGGAAACGATTGCGTTTGCGTTTGAACATCATCAGTTCCGTCCACAAACGATCCAAATATTCAATCGCCCGCGCCTGTGCTTCATCGCGGATGAAATTCGGTTGTTCGGCTGCTGCCTGATACCAAGTCAGCGGGCTGTGGTTTTCAAACGGAGGGGCGACAAACAGTTGACCTCTATCACTCATATCTGACCTTTATTATGTTTTTGGGTTTGACAATTATAGTGGATTAACTTTAAACCAGTACGGCGTTGCCTCGCCTTAGCTCAAAGAGAACGATTCTCTAAGGTGCTGAAGCACCAAGTGAATCGGTTCCGTACTATCTGTACTGTCTGCGGCTTCGTCGCCTTGTCCTGATTTAAAGTTAATCCACTATAGTTTTATCAACGGGCAATCATTAAAAGAAACGTATTATAGATGATTTCAGACGACCCTATGAATTTTCCATTACAAATTCCACCCAAATTACGAAAACAATAGAAAACCATATTTTCAGACAACAAAAACGCCGCATTTCTGCGGCGTTCGTTTACTCAGGTTTAGTTGGCATTTTCTTGTAAAGCCAAGTCCACACGTTCACGCAATTCCTTACCGGGTTTGAAGTGAGGGACGTGTTTTTCAGGCACTTCCACACGTTCGCCGGTTTTGGGGTTGCGGCCGATACGGGCCGGGCGATGGTTCAAATCGAAGCTGCCGAAACCACGGATTTCAATACGCTGACCGCGAGCCAGCGAGCGGGTCATGGTATCAACCAAAACTTTTACGCTGTATTCGACGTCTTTTGCCAGCAATTGGTTACCGTTTTTCTCGGCAAAAACTTCTGCCAAACGAACCATCAATTCAGACTTCGTCATGTCTGCAACCTTATTCTTGGTCGCCGGACAGTTTGGCTTTCAGCAAGTCGCCGAGGCTGGTAGTACCTGCGCTGGCGGTTGCAGCAGCGTTGACTGAATTCAGAGCTTCGCGGTTTTCTTTAGCGTCTTTAGCTTTAACAGACAGGCGGATGCTGCGGTTTTTGCGGTCGACGGTTACGATAACGGCTTCAACCTCGTCACCTTCTTTCAGTTTGGTGGTCAGGTCTTCAACGCGGTCGGCTGCGAATTCGGAAGCAGGCAGGTAGCCTTCCACTTCGTCAGACAGGGCAACAACGGCACCTTTAGCATCAACAGATTTCACAGAACCTTTAACCAAAGAACCTTTGTCGTTTACGCTGATGAAGTTACCGAAAGGATCGCCTTCCAGTTGTTTGATGCCCAAAGAGATACGCTCTTTGTCAACGTCGATTGCCAATACAACGGCTTCAACTTCTTCGCCTTTTTTGTATTTGCGTACAGCTTCTTCGCCGGCTTCAGTCCAAGACAGGTCAGACAGGTGAACCAGACCGTCGATACCGCCGGGCAGGCCTACGAATACGCCGAAGTCAGTGATGGATTTAACCGCACCGGAGATTTTGTCGCCTTTGTTGTGGTTGGCGGCGAATTCTTCCCAAGGATTGGCTTGGCATTGTTTCATGCCCAAAGAGATGCGGCGGCGGTCTTCGTCGATTTCCAGAATCATGACTTCGACTTCGTCGCCCAATTGTACGACTTTGCTTGGGTGTACGTTTTTGTTGGTCCAGTCCATTTCGGAAACGTGTACCAAACCTTCGATACCTTGTTCGATTTCAACGAACGCACCGTAGTCGGTCAGGTTGGATACTTTACCGAACAGGCGGGTGCCTTGTGGGTAACGACGGGTCAGACCGCTCCAAGGATCTTCGCCCAGTTGTTTCATGCCCAGAGAAACACGTTGTTTGTCTTGGTCGAATTTCAGGACTTTGGCTTCAACTTCTTGACCGACTTCCAAGACTTCGCTCGGGTGTTTCACACGGCGCCATGCTAGGTCGGTGATGTGCAACAGGCCGTCGATGCCGCCCAAGTCAACGAATGCACCGTAGTCGGTGATATTTTTAACGATACCTTTGATGATAGAGCCTTCTTGCAGGTTTTCCAGCAGGGCTTTGCGCTCTTCACCCAAAGTAGCTTCCAGAACAGCGCGGCGGGAAACCACGACGTTGTTGCGTTTTTTGTCCAGTTTGATGACTTTGAATTCGATTTCTTTGCCTTCAAAGTGGGAAGTGTCTTTAACGGGACGTACGTCAACCAAAGAACCCGGCAGGAATGCGCGGATGCTGTTGATCATAACGGTCAGGCCGCCTTTGACTTTGCCATTGATAACGCCGGACAGGATGTCGCCGTTTTCCATCGCTTCTTCCAAAGCGATCCAGTCGGCAGCACGTTTGGCTTTTTCGCGGGACAGTTTGGTTTCACCGAAGCCGTTTTCAACGGATTCGATGGTAACGGTAACGAAATCGCCAACTTTAACTTCAATCTCGCCCTGAGCGTTTTTGAATTCAGCAACGTCAATCAGAGATTCTGATTTCAGACCTGCATTAACGGTAACGAAGTTTTGATCGATTGCCACGACTTCGGCAGTAATCACCTCACCCGGGTTCATTTCTTGCAGGGTAAAGCTTTCTTCAAGCAACTGGGCAAAATTTTCCATAGTCATATATACTCTTTTCGGTACACCGCCAAGGGGTGCGGGGTAGGTTGGAGGATGCCTGCCGCCCTTGGCACGGCAGGCTTTGAAAATAAATATTTCAGACGACCTTCGGATGCTCCAAAGGTCGTCTGAAACAAAACGCAGGGATTATACCCTAAATTTCAAACTTTACGATACCAATCAAGCACTTTTTTTACAGCTTCTTCGATACTCAGCCCGCCCGTATCCAAAAGCTCCGCATCGGGAAGCTGCTTTAAGGGCGCGACACTGCGGCGGCGGTCCGCTTCGTCGCGTGCCTCGATGTCCGATAAAATCCGTTCAAATTCCAAGCCTTCGCACGGAATGCCGATTTGTTTGGCGCGGCGTTCCGCCCGTATTTTCGCACCTGCGGTCAGGAAAACCTTTAATGCCGCATCGGGGAATACAACTGAACCCATATCGCGCCCGTCGGCGACCAAACCTTTTCCCGTCAGAAAATCACGCTGCCGCTGCAAAAGCGCGGCACGCACTTTCGGCAACTGCGCCACTGCAGAAGCGCCCATGCCGATGGCTTCGCTGCGGATTTGTCCCGAAACGTCTTCATCATCCAAAAAGACCTGAGTGCCTTCAAAGCGGGCGGGCAGATTTTCCGCCAGCGCGGCAACCGCCTCTTCATCGTTCCATTCCACATCCCGTTTCTTCGCATACAGCGCGGTCAGGCGGTATAACGCGCCGGAGTCCAGATAATCGAACCCCAAAGCCTGAGCGACGCGGGAAGCGACTGTGCCTTTCCCCGATGCACTGGGTCCGTCTATGGCGATGACTTTTTGTTTGGTATTCATATTTTGGCTTTCTGAGAATAATGTAGGAGGTCGTCTGAAAGGACGTATCAGGCAGGCATTATATAGATAATTGTTTAATAATGAGAACCGAGGTCGTCTGAAAAAGCGTTTCAGACGACCTCGGGTGTCAATTGTAGCTTGGATATAAACCTGACTTTATTTGTATTGTTTTCATTTGGGTAATTCAGATGAAGATTTGGCAGGTTAGGAATAGGGCGGTTCAGTTTTGTTTTCAGGGGCTTGGTATATTTAATGGGTTGTTTGTAAATTAATGTTCATTTTTAGGGTGAAACAGTATAATTCCCGCCGTTTGAATTGATTTGACGAGGCTTTTTGATGAACCAGTTTAAATTGGCGGTTTCCGGCGCGCAGATTTTGTTTGTAGCGTTCGGGGCGATGGTGCTTGTTCCGCTATTGACCGGACTGAATCCTTCTTTGGCACTTTTGGGAGCGGGTATCGGTACGCTGCTCTTCCAAATAGTCACCAAACGTAAAGTGCCGATTTTCCTCGGCTCTTCTTTTGCCTTTATTGCGCCGATTATCTACTCCATTAAAACATGGGGTCTGCCTTCGACCATGTTCGGGCTGTTTGCGGCGGGTTTTATGTATTTTGTGTTTGCCGCGCTGATTAAATGGCGCGGGCTGGCTACGGTCAACCGGCTGCTGCCGCCTGTGGTTATCGGGCCTGTGATTATGGTTATCGGTTTGTCTGTCGCCGCAGCCGCAAGTGAAATGGCAATGGGCAAATCGGGTGGAAACCAAGTGGTCGGCTATGCGGATGCACTGATTTTATCGGGCTTTACGTTTGCCGTTACGGTGGTTGTGTCGGTTTTCGGCAGCCGCATGATGAAACTGGTTCCGATATTAATCGGCGTGGCTGCGGGCTATATTTTGGCTTTGGTGATGGGCTTGGTGGATACCGCCGCCATCGCGGCTGCGCCGTGGTTTGCCGTGCCGCATTTTGAAACGCCGCAAGTCAACTGGCAGGCTGCGCTGTTTATGCTGCCCGTCGCCATCGCACCTGCCATCGAACACATCGGCGGCATCATGGCCATCGGCAATGTAACGGGCAATAACTACACCAAAGACCCGGGCTTGGATAAAACGCTGGCGGGCGACGGCTTGGGCGTGTGTATGGCGGGTTTGATCGGCGGTCCGCCGGTAACGACTTACGGCGAGGTAACGGGCGCGGTGATGATTACGAAAAACAGCAATCCGGTCATTATGACTTGGGCGGCGATTTTTGCCATCGCCATGGCGTTTTTCGGTAAATTCAATGCTTTCCTCGCTTCCATCCCTCTGCCAGTGATGGGCGGCATCATGCTGCTTTTGTTCGGTACCATTGCTTCTTTGGGCATTAAAACGCTGGTGGATGCGAAAGTGGATTTGATGCAGCCGAAAAATCTGGTGATTGTCAGCTCGGTTCTGACGGTCGGCGTCGGCGGCATGGCGGTTCATGTCGGTACGTTGAGTTTTGCCGGCGTCGGTTTGTGCGCCATTTTGGCAATCGTATTGAACTTCTTGCTACCGGATCCGAAGACGGAAAGTTGATTCGGCATTACCGCCGATAAGGTAAAAAGGTCGTCTGAAATGGGGAATACCCTGATTTCAGACGACCTTTTTTAGTAAAAGATTGGATGTTGGAAAAATAATAATAGGTCGTCTGAAACGATATCCTTGCCATATAAATATATTGATATGTTAATATCCTATTTTTATTAAATAGGAAAGTAACCATGTTGCACAAAATCGGGATCATGAGCGCGTTGGTTTTGGGTCTTGCCATGCCGGCCGCTGCCGAATGTTTGATTGAAAAAGACAGTATCGCAGGAATTAAATTAGGGCAGAACTTAAAACAGGTAAAACATAAATTCCCGAAGGCGAAAATGGAGAGAACAAGCGACGATGGTGTGGCGCTTGTCGCCATTACGTTGTCTAAAGATGTCTTGGTTTTCGCTTTTCAAGATGGAGAAGAAGATCCTGATGCCCCTATAAAACTCCATAAAAAAATTGATTTTTTGGAGACCGACTCTTCCGCCTGCCACACGGCTTCGGGGGTACACCCGGGCATGAAGATCAAAGATGCAGAAGCCAAGCTGGGTAAAGTCAAAGAAGTCCACCTATCAGCAATCGAATCGCGTGAATACGCAATATTTACCCGTCAACCAAAACATTTTACATTTGAAGTGGAACGTGGAACAGGGATTTATCCGGGCAAAGGTGAAGCGCCGAATCAAACTCGGCGTTACCGTAAAACACGACATATCAGTTTGATTTCTGTATCTAAATATAACTGAAGAGTAAGGTATTGGGCAGAAAGCTCACAAAGCCGGCTACGGAATAGAAAGGCTTTGGTATGTTTCAACCGGCTAAAAGCCCTGACAGACCATCGTCCAGACGGCTATGGATTTAAACAACCGCCGCCTTGCCACTCTTAGCTATCGATTCGATTACACCAGACAGGTCGTCTGAAAACAGGAATTTCCGTTTTCAGACGACCTTTTTGATGCTTACCTGCCTTAACTATTTATAGTGGATTAACTTTAAATCAGGACAAGGCGACGAAGCCGCAGACAGTACAGATAGTACGGTAAGGCGAGGCAACGCCGTACTGGTTTAAAGTTAATCCACTATATTTGTGCACCTAGAGTATTGAATCTATGCCTTCCGCCCTTATAAATAGCAAATACGGCATAATGATTAACATGATAAATACGGAAGAACGATATGGCAGAAAAAAACTATTACGAAATTCTCGGCGTGGACAAAACCGCCGACGCCGACACCATTAAAAAGGCCTACCGCAAACTGGTACGCAAATACCATCCCGACGTCAGCAAAGAACCTGACGCCGCCGAGCGCACCGCCGAAATCAACACAGCCTACGAAACCTTATCCGACCGTGAAAAGCGTGCCGAATACGACGAATTGCTGGCCAACCCCTACGGCCGCAGCGCAGGCGGCAATCCGTTCGGCGGCGCGCAATCCGGCGGCTTCCGCTACGAATACCGCGGCGGCGAACCTTTCGGCGCAGGCGATTTCAATTTTGAAGATTTGTTTGCCGGCTTCGGCCGCAGTCAGAGACATGCACACGCAAGGCCGGACGGTCCGATTAAAGGCGAAGACCAGCACGCCGAACTGAGTATCGATATTTACGCCGCTTATGTCGGCGCGGAGCGCTCATTAAGCCTGAACGTGCCGACCGTGGACGAATACGGCCGCGTCGGTTATCAGACCAAAACCTTAAACGTCAAAATTCCCAAAGGCATTACCGAAGGCCAGCAAATCCGTTTGGCGGGACAGGGCCTGCCCGGCCACAACGGCGGCGCAAACGGCGATTTGTATCTGAAAATCAAGTTCCACGACAAACCCGATTTATACGTTAAAAACAAAAAAGACGTATACCAGACCATAGACGTCAAGCCTTGGGAGGCCGTATTGGGCGGCAAAATCATTGTTCCCACCGCAGCGGGACGCTTGCAGGTCAACCTGCCCGCCAACAGCCAAAACGGTAAAAGCATACGCCTGAAAGGCAAAGGCATTCCGGCCAAAGAAGCGGGCGATTTGTACCTCAACATCCGCATCAGCGTTCCCAAGGCCGAAAGCGAAGCCGACCGCGCCGCATGGGCGCAGCTTGCCGCCCACTTTGACGGCAAAAGCGCATCAAATTGAAAGGATAAACCATGACGCAACACACCGACATTACCCTGACTTTCGAAGAAATCCTCGCTGCCAGCCGCTGCCGCCGCGATTGGCTGCTGGAGCTGATAGAGGAAGAAATCATCAGCGTAAACGGCAGGCCGGAACAAACTTTGTACAGCGGCTTCCAACTCGCCCGCATCCGCCGCGCCCAGCGCCTGAGCCGCGACTTCGATGCCGGCATTCCCGCGCTCGGCCTGATTATGCGCCTGCTGGACGAAGTGGAAGAATTGCGCAAGGCGCAGCAGCCCTTATCCCTGCTGGATGAAGGCAAATAGCGGTCAACAAAAGAAGGCCGTCTGAAAAACAGTTTTCAGACGACCTTTTTTCAATACGGGAAACGAAAATGGCTGAGAATACCGCCGATGATTTGAACCTTGCCGCCGCTCAAGCGGCCGGGCATTTGCTGGAGCGTTGCGTACCGGAGCATGCTGCGGTGCTGACGCCGTATGTGTTGCGGCTGTTTGCTGCTTTGCAGAACGGGCATTCGTTTGTTTGGCTGGATGAGGGCGAGGCGGAGGAATTGGCGGGATTGGCGCCGACGGTCGGGCAGGGCGCGTCGCCGTTGGTGTTGCAGGGCAGAAAGCTGTTTTTGGGGCGGATGTGGCAGCTCGAGCATGATTTGGCGGCTGAAATCAAGCGTTTGGCAGAAGCGGAAGTCGAGCCTGTGGATTGGATGAGCGCGTCGCAAAATTTGTCCGGTTGGTTTGTCGACAAAGGCAGCGCAGGGCAACGGGATGCGGCGGGGCTTGCCCTACTTCAGGCGTTTATGCTGATTACGGGCGGGCCAGGTACGGGTAAAACGACGACGGTGGCGAAACTTTTGGGGCTGATTTGCACCAACTCTGCCACGCGCCTGCCGCGTATCGCTCTGGCCGCACCGACGGGCAAGGCTGCGGCGCATATGGCACGCGCGCTGCATCGTGCGGTGGACGGTTTCGAGATACCTGACGCGGTACGCAATCATTTGTCCGCGCTGGAAGGGCAGACGGTCCACCGCCTTTTGAAACTGCGCCCGCCGCAAATGCTGCCTGCGTTTGACGGCAACCATCCGCTGCCTTTAGATGTATTGGTGGTGGATGAGGCTTCGATGTTGGATGTTTCCCTGCTGCTTCACTTGCTGCGTGCGATTCCGTCGGGCTGCCGCGTGATTTTTTTGGGCGACGAGTTCCAACTGCCTTCGGTCGGCGTCGGCGCGGTATTGGCGGCGTTGTCGAGACGGACGGTTTTGGATAAGGAGACGGCGGAGCAACTGAGCATTTATCTGCCGGAACACGGTTTCCCCGTAGAGGAAAATCCACCGGCTTTGTCGCAAAACGTCGCGCAACTGACGGTCAGCCACCGTTTCGGCGCAAACAGCGGCATCGGCTGTCTGGCAAGGGCGGTCGTATCGGGCAAGAGCGGGGAAGGTTGGGCGCAGTTTGCCTTGTTCCCCGACGAGCTGGAAATCCGCGAGGGTCGTCTGAAACAGCAGGCGGAGCTGCTTTACCGCAAACACGAAAAATACTGGCAGGCAGTCGATAAAAACGATGTGGCGCTGGCGTTCGGACACGCGGCGGACGTGGTTGTTTTGGCGGCATGGCGGCAGGACGCGGAGGCGTTCAACGAAGAGTATTGCCGTTATCTGCAACGCAAACATCGGGCGGGCGCGGATACGCCGTGGTTCGCGGGACAAATCATCATGATTGCGCGCAACGACTATACGCTGGAAGTGTTCAACGGCGACATCGGGCTGATTATGCCCGACGCGGAATCGGCGAACGGCTTGGCGGCGTATTTTCCGAATGCGGACGGCTTCAAAAAAATCGCCATCAGCCGCCTGCCGCAGTTTGATTCCGCGTTCGCCATGACTGTGCATAAAAGCCAGGGTTCGGAATATCGGGAAGTCTGGCTGTTGCCGCCGTCGGGGAAAATAGAGCAGGGTGGAGATGACGCGCTGTCGGGCTTGAACAATGCGCTGCTCTACACTGCCATCACCCGCGCACGGGAACGCTTCGTCTTTTGGGGAAATGAAGAACAATGGCGGTTGGCGGTGGAGACCCGCAAAACCCGCCGCACGGCATTGGGCGAAATCTTGGACGCGATGTTCGTGCCGAAAGCTTGAATCAAACCCTAAAGGTCGTCTGAAAACGGAACGGATGCTGCCGGGAGTTTTCAGACGACCTTTCTCTATTGATATGCGTCAAAATCAGTTTGGAAATAAGCATAATACTCTAAATCTTCTTGACGGTTTGTGCCGTCTTTCATAGGATTACAGCCGTTCGATTACAAAAATTAGTAAATTTCTAACAAATATTGATTAGGAATTTTTGTTAAAAATACCTTTTACCCTTCAATCGGAGATTGGCATGAACATCCAAAAAAACTTTGCCGTTGTATGCGCTGCCTTGGCGGCATTACCCACCGCATTTGCAGAAACCGCCACCGCAGAACAAGATGCCGCCGCATCGGCGACGTCAAAAGATTACGTCAATTCGGGCAGCGTCATCCGCAAAGACGAAGACAAAATCAGCATTTTCAACGATTTGCTGACCGTAAACGGCACATTCCGCGTCCGTGCCGACACCAAAGATATCAATGCCAACAACAGCAGCACCAATCCCACGCCCGACGCCTCCAATACCAATTTCAACGCCGAATTCTGGTTGCGCGCCAAGCTTTATAAAGACTGGAAACTGGTGACCCAAATCGAACCCAACATCGACTTGAAAACCGGTAAATTCAACGGCGACCACGATGTTCCCGTGAACAAACTCTATGCCGAAGGCTCGATTACCGAAGGCGTCAAGGCCCGCGTCGGTAAATTCGGCGCATTCTCCTCCTACGGACGCGTCTGGGATACCGAAGTAACCGGCGGCGAAATCTTCTTTGACAACAAAACCCTGCCCACCAAAATTTACGCAGGCCGCCGCACCGGCAGCCTCAACGACAACGTATGGGGCATAGGCGGCCGCCGCAAACACTTCGCCGCCATTCAAAGCAGCCTGCCGATTAACGAAAACATCAACGTCGGCGCAACCGTCAGCTACATGAAAGACATAGATGTGCGCGGTGCGAAGAAAAACGCCGTCTTCGGCGAAATCGGCGCAGATGTCAAATTCAACGACGATTGGCGTTGGATGGCGGCGGTCAGCAAGTCCAACATCAAAGCCTATAACGACGCAGGGCAAAAAATCAAAAACGACGGCGTGTTCACCGAAGTCCGCTACAAACTCGCCGACTGGAAAGTCCGCAATTCCTACGACGTCTTCCTGAACTACCGCCACGTCGGCGCACTCTCGGGCGTATCTTCCGTACAAGACTACAGTAAAAACGTACAAGGCGTACAAGTCGGCGCGACCTACGTTCCTTGGAAAAACTGGAAAGTGTCAGGCTTTTACTTGGCGGGCAAACAAGTTACCCCGACTGCCGGTTCAAGCAGACAAGACGTCAACGTCTTGCGCGGTCAGGTGGAATACAAATTCTAAGCCGTTTGGATAAAGCCAAAGGTCGTCTGAAAACCTGTTTTCAGACGACCTTTGGCTTTTCTCCTTCATCAAATCGAATATTCAATCAACTCGTTCTGCGAGAACACATAAACCTGTTTCGGCACCAATGCCAATTCCCGCCCTGCGGCCAAATCCAGTCTTGAAGCGTCGCTGCCTGCCAGTGTGATATGTACGTCCTGTTTGCCGTGTTTCACCAAAACGTGCGTCAGTGCGCCGACGGCGTGGATTTTTTCGATTTCGGCGCGGATCATCGGGGTTTCGTGTTCGGCGGCGAGCTGCCATTCGTGCGGGCGGATGTAGCCGGTGGCGGTTTGTTCCTGCCATTTGTAGTGCGCGTCCAATTTCCACGCAAAGCCGTTGTAGTGCCAGATGCCTTTTTCGATGCGTCCTTCAAATGCGTCGGTTTCGCCGAGAAATTCGGTAACGAAGGCGTTTTCGGGTTTGCGGTAAATGGCTTCGGCGCTGCCGGTTTGTTCGATTTTGCCGTGGTTCATGACGACGATTTCGTCGGAAACTTCGAGGGCTTCTTCTTGGTCGTGCGTCACCAGAATGCTGGTTACGCCTAGGTTGTGATGGATGTCGCGCAGCCAGGTACGCAATTCTTTGCGCACTTTGGCATCCAGCGCGCCGAAGGGTTCGTCTAGGAGTAGGAGTTTGGGTTCGACCGCAAGGGCGCGGGCGAGGGCGATGCGTTGGCGTTGGCCGCCGGAGAGCTGGTGCGGATAGGATTTGGCGAGGTGGGAGAGCTGCACGAGTTTGAGCCATTCTTCGACTTTGGCGCGGATTTGTTCTTTGGACGGGCGTTCGGACTTGGGCAATACGGTCAAACCGAAGGCGACGTTGTCAAACACGTTCATGTGGCGGAAGAGGGCGTAGTGTTGGAACACGAAACCGACTTTGCGCTCGCGGACGTGTTTGGCGGTTACGTCTTGCCCGTCAAAGAGGATGTTGCCGCCGTCGGCGTTTTCCAGTCCGGCGATAATGCGCAGGAGCGTGGTTTTGCCGCAGCCGGAAGGGCCGAGCAGGGAAATGAGTTTGCCGGTGGGGACGTTGAGGTTGATGTTTTTCAGCGCGTGGAAATTGCCGAAGTGTTTGTTTAAGTTTTGGATGGTGATGCTCATGCTGCGTTCCTTTCGGCGGCGGCGAGTTTTTTATCTTGTAATTTTGTGATGATGTTTTGCACCGCCAGCGTCGCCAGTGCTAAAAGTGCCAATACGCCGGAGAGGGCGAATGCGCCGGTGAAGTTGTATTCGTTGTAGAAGATTTCGACCAAAAGCGGGATGGTGTTGGTTTCGCCGCGTATGTGTCCCGATACCACGCTGACCGCGCCGAACTCGCCCATTGCGCGGGCGTTGGTAAGGATAATGCCGTAGAGTAGCGCCCATTTGATGTTGGGCAGGGTAACGCGCCAAAACATCTGCCAGCCGCTTGCGCCGAGAATCAGCGCGGCCTGTTCTTCGCTGTCGCCCTGCGCCTGCATCAGCGGGATGATTTCGCGCGCGACAAAGGGGAAGGTAACGAACAGCGTCGCCAAAATAATGCCGGGGATGGCGAAGATAATCTGTATGCCTTGCGCTTCGAGCCAGCCGCCTAATGCCGTGTGCGCGCCGAACAATAAGACGAACATCAAACCGGCAACCACGGGTGATACGGAAAACGGCAAATCGAGCAGGGTGGTCAGCAACTGCTTGCCGCGGAAGTCGAAACGGGTCAGCAGCCACGCCATCGCCACACCCAAGACGGCATTGACGGGAACGACCACCGCGGCGGTAATCAGGGTGAGCTTGATCGCCGCCCACGCTTCGGGGTCGGTAATAGATTGCAGGTACAAATCCCAACCGCCTTTCAGCGCTTCGTAAAACACGGCGACAAGCGGTACGACCAGCATCAGCAGCAGGAACCCCAGCGCGACAGCGGTCAGCAAAACGCGCAGCCAGCGCGGTTCGGTCAGGTTGGGATTGGCGGAATAGGGTTTCATGGCGGTGGTGTTCTCTGGTTTGTTGTTTAAGGTGTTTGGATGTCGTCTGAAAAACCGTTTTTTGTGGGGCGGATTCGTTTTCAGACGACCTTTTTGTTTTCGTTAAGGGAATACAAACGTATGACTGCCGTTATTTCCGTCCTTTCCCGTCCGACGGGAGAGGGATATTCCATTTACACTAAAAATATCGTTACAACATTCTTTAGTTAAGACTATTCAAACCAACAGCTATACCGGCTAAAAAACCAATAATGGTAGCCAATCCTATAGCTATTGAAACTCTGTATTCATACAATTCTTTTAAAAAACTGCATTTATTCATTTAATCTCCTAAAGATTAAAGTTTGATAATAAAAGGCATTAAAGTCTGTCTGAAACTGGGAAGCAGCTTGCGTTGGTTAATCAGAGATGTAACGGCTTTTACGTTTTGCCGTTACATTGGTTGCGTATTTGGTGGGATAGAAGAAAATGGTAATTAGTTCTGTTTTGTGTAAATGCGCATCAACCCTTCGCCCCCGAACGCCTGCTCAACGCCCACTGCATCACGTTCAGCGCAAACAGAATCACAAACGAAACCAGCAGCATAAACAACGCCACCGCCGACGCGCCCTGTACGTCGAACTGTTCCAGCTTGCCCGTAATAATCAGCGGCAGGATTTCGGAAACCATCGGAATGTTGCCCGCGATAAAAATCACCGAGCCGTATTCTCCCGTTGCCCGCGCGAACATCATGCCCGCGCCGGTTAAGAGTGCCGGCGTGATTTCCGGCAGCAGCACGCGGCGGAACGTCGTGAAGCGGTTTGCCCCCAAAGTCGCCGCCGCTTCCTCATATTCGCCCGACAATTCCTCCAATACCGGTTGCACGGCGCGGACGATAAAGGGCAGGCTGACGACGACCAGCGCAATCCAAATGCCGACGGGCGTAAACGCGATTTTGATGCCCAAAGGCTCGAAAAAACGGCCTATCCAACCGTTGGGTGCATACAGGGTCGCCAACGCAATGCCCGTAACCGCCGTCGGCAGCGCAAACGGCAAATCGACCAGCGCGTTCACCAGCCCCTTGAGCGGAAATTCATAGCGCACCAACACCCACGCCACCAGCGTGCCGAACACGACATTGGTCAGCATCGCATAAAACGACATCCGCAAACTCAGCCACACCGCCGCCAACACGTTCGGCTCGGCAATCGTGTTCCAAAAGCCGCCCCAGCCGATTTCCGCCGCCTTCGCCGCCATCATCGCAAACGGCAAAACCACCAGAAGCGACAGGCACAATACGGTCAGGCCGAGGCTGATTTTGAAGCCGGGCAATACGCTGGGCGTTTTGAGTAATAACATGGTCGCTCGGAAGGGAAAAAAAAGATGCTGCCACTTTAGCGGGGTCGTCTGAAAAACGGAAAGAATGGTTTGTTTGTTGCAAAGATGATTTTGTTATATATGCCGGATTGCCGTTTGGGGCTTTCAGACGACCTGTTATAATCTGCGCCTCTTTTTGGTTCGTCTGCATTCCCCATGAAACTCAACCCCCAACAGCAAGCCGCCGTCAAATACCTCGGCGGGCCTCTGCTCGTGCTCGCCGGCGCCGGCAGCGGCAAAACCGGCGTGATTACGCAAAAAATCAAACATTTGATTGTCAACGTCGGCTATCTGCCGCATACCGTTGCCGCGATTACCTTCACCAACAAAGCCGCCACGGAAATGCAGGAGCGCGTTGCCAAAATGCTGCCCAAGTCGCAAACGCGCGGGCTGACGATTTGCACGTTCCACTCTTTGGGCATGAAGATTCTGCGCGAAGAGGCGAACCATATCGGTTACAAAAAAAACTTCTCCATCCTCGATTCCACCGACAGCGCGAAAATCATCGGCGAACTATTGGGCGGTACGGGAAAAGAAGCCTTATTCAAAGCGCAGCACCAGATTTCCCTGTGGAAAAATGATTTGAAAACGCCCGAAGACGTACTTCAGACGACCTCTAACGCATGGGAAGAACAAATCGCGCGCGTGTATGCGAGCTATCAGGAAACCCTGCAAAGCTATCAGGCGGTGGATTTCGACGACTTAATCCGCCTGCCCGCCGTGTTGTTGCAGCAAAATAGCGAAGTACGCAACAAATGGCAGCGGCGGTTGCGTTATCTGTTGGTTGACGAATGTCAGGACACCAATACCTGCCAATTTACGCTGATGAAGCTGCTGACCGGCGCGGAAGGCATGTTTACCGCCGTCGGCGATGACGACCAATCCATCTACGCTTGGCGCGGCGCAAACATGGAAAATCTGCGCAAAATGCAGGAAGACTATCCGCAGATGAAAGTCATCAAGCTGGAGCAAAACTACCGCTCCACCGCGCGGATTCTCAAAATCGCCAACAAAGTCATCGAAAACAACCCCAAGCTGTTCACCAAAAAACTTTGGTCGCAGTTCGGCGAAGGCGAAATCGTCAAAGTCGTTGCCTGCCAAAACGAACAACACGAAGCCGACTGGGTCGTCAGCCAAATCGTCAAACAGAAGCTGGTCGGCGGCGACAAAACCCAATACGCCGATTTCGCCGTGTTATATCGCGGCAACCATCAGGCACGGATTTTTGAAGAAGCCTTGCGCAGCGCGCGCGTTCCTTATCAACTCTCCGGCGGGCAGAGTTTTTTCGACAAAGCCGAAATCAAAGACGTTTTGTCCTATTTGCGCCTGCTTGCCAACCCCAACGACGATCCCGCCTTCCTGCGCGCCGTGACCACACCCAAACGCGGCATCGGCGATGTAACGCTGGGTAAGCTCAACACCTACGCGCACGAACACGAATGCAGCCTGTATGAAGCCGCGCAAACCGAAGAAGCCCTCGCGTTACTGAACAATACCAACCGCCAACACCTGCAAGCCTTTATGAATATGTTCGGCAGCTACCGCGCCAAAGCCGAAACCAGCGAAGCAGGCGAACTCATCAACAGCCTGCTCAAAGAAATCGACTACGAAAACCACCTGCTTGCCAGTGAAGAAGGCAAAGCAGGCGAAATCAAATGGCGCAACGTCAGCGACCTGACCGGCTGGTTGGCGCGCAAGGGCGAACAAGACGGCAAAAACATCATCGAACTCGCCCAAACCGTCGCCTTAATGACGCTTTTGGAAGGCAAAAGCGAAGAAGAAGTTGATGCCGTCAAACTCTCGACCCTGCACGCCTCCAAAGGCTTGGAATACCCCTACGTCTTCCTCGTCGGCTGCGAAGAGGGCATCCTGCCGCACAACGACAGCATCGAAGAAGACAATGTTGAAGAAGAACGCCGCCTGATGTACGTCGGCATCACCCGTGCCAAACGCCAGCTTACGCTGACCCACTGCGTCAAACGCAAAAAACAAGGCACGTGGCAGTTCCCCGAACCTAGCCGCTTTATAGACGAAATGCCGCAGGAAGACATCAAGATTTTAGGGCGCAAAGGCGGCGAGCCGATTGTGAGCAAGGAAGAGGGCAGAAGCCATCTGGCGGGAATGCTGGATATGTTGGCGGCGAAAGGGAAGGGCTGATATAGTGGATTAACTTTAAACCAGTACGGCGTTGCCTCGCCTTGGCTCAAAGAGAACGATTCTCTAAGGTGCTGAAGCACCAAGTGAATCGGTTCCGTACTATCTGTACTGTCTGCGGCTTCGTCGCCTTGTCCTGATTTAGTTAATCCACTATACATCGGAAAGACAGGGCGCAAAGAGGTCGTCTGAAAATGGCTTTAAGGGCATCTCAGGATATCGGTTTTCAGACGACCTTTTTCAACGATTTGAGGGTCGTCTGAAACGCCCGTCCTAGCAATAAGTAGCATATTCAAACTATTTCGTTTCGGGTATAGTATCGCCTGAACAGACTTTCAGGCAGGCTGATTGGTGCGGAAGCGACGTTTTATATGTTATCCCTAAAGATTCCCGCGCCGCCAATCGTCAGCCCGCCCTAAACCGTATGATGCGACATTGCTTTGGAGAAGCGCTGAAATGTTCAAACGTCCTGAAGAAATCATCGTCCTTGTCCTTGCCGTCATTTGGGTGGTGCTGACTTATTTCATCGCCGCCTTTCTCGGCGCAGATACTTACACCATCTTCCTGATTACCGGCCTGACGCTGGTATGGGCAGGCGTATGCTTCCGCCTGTGGCAGATTAATTTGAGCCGTAATATCTGGCCGCTGTTTTTAGGCAGCTTGGTGATGTGTTGGTGGCCTTATTTGGATTGGTTCGCCATCAAAGACATCGTCGTTCCCGCTTCCGGAGGGGAGGCTATTATTCTGAACAGACCATGGTATGCAAGCTGGACCTTCAAATTCATCCTGTCGCTGATTCCGGTCGTACTCGGCTACGCATACAAATGGAAACAGGCTAAAAAACGCCATACCGCTACGCCAACCGCCTGATATCCCCAGCCTAAAACGCCGTTGATAGCAAACGGCGTTTTGCTTTTTCAGACGACCCGCATACTGTCAACACCATCGATAAACTGCTATACTTTTCGGATAATTCAACCGGTTTTTACTCGGATAAGGTCGTCTGAAAAGTACCCGACAAACGGAATAGAAATGATCAGCAAACAAGAATACCAAGCCCAAGCCGCCCAAGGCTACAACCGCATCCCGCTCGTTCAAGAACTCCTTGCCGACTTGGATACGCCGCTTTCCCTCTATCTCAAACTCGCCAACCGCCCCTATACCTACCTGCTCGAATCCGTTGTCGGCGGCGAACGTTTCGGCCGCTATTCCTTTATCGGCCTGCCTTGCAGCCACTATCTCAAAGCCAGCGGCAAACACGTCGATGTTTACCAAAACGGTGAAATCGTCGAGCAACACGACGGCAATCCGCTGCCCTTTATCGAAGCCTTCCACAACCGCTTCAAAACGCCCGAAATCCCAAGCCTGCCGCGCTTTACCGGCGGACTGGTCGGCTACTTCGGTTACGAAACCATCTACAATTTCGAACACTTCGCCCACCGCCTGAAAAACACCGCCAAAGCCGACCCGCTCGGCACGCCCGACATCTTGCTGATGCTGTCGCAAGAGTTGGCGGTTATCGACAATTTGAGCGGCAAAATCCACCTCATCGTTTACGCCGATCCGGCGCAGCCCGACGGCTACGAACGCGCCCGCGAACGCCTCGAAGACATCCGCACCCAGTTGCGCCAAAGCTGCGCCATCCCGCTCTCGCTCGGCAGCAAACACACCGAAGCCGTCAGCGAATTCGGCGAAGAACCGTTCAAAGCCTGCGTCGACAAAATCAAAGACTACATCTTCGCAGGCGACTGCATGCAGGTCGTCCCCAGCCAGCGCATGAGCATGGAATTCACCGATAGCCCGCTCGCCCTCTACCGCGCCCTGCGCACGCTCAACCCTTCGCCTTATCTCTTTTACTACGATTTCGGCGATTTCCATATTGTCGGTTCCTCGCCCGAAATCCTCGTTCGCCGCGAACGCGACGACGTCATCGTCCGTCCCATCGCCGGCACGCGCCTGCGCGGCAAAACCCCCGCCGAAGACCTCGCCAACGAGCAAGACTTATTAAGCGACGCCAAAGAAATCGCCGAACACGTCATGCTTATCGATTTAGGACGCAACGACGTCGGCCGCATCAGCAAAACGGGCGAAGTCAAAGTAACCGACAAAATGGTGATTGAAAAATACTCCCATGTGATGCACATCGTTTCCAACGTTGAAGGTCGTCTGAAAGAGGGCGTTACCAACATGGACATCCTTGCCGCCACGTTCCCCGCCGGCACACTCTCCGGCGCGCCAAAAGTCCGCGCCATGGAAATCATCGAAGAAGTCGAACCGAGCAAACGCGGCATCTACGGCGGCGCCGTCGGCGTATGGGGCTTCAACAATGACATGGATTTGGCAATCGCCATCCGTACCGCCGTAGTGAAAAACAACACGCTATATGTCCAAAGCGGCGCAGGTATCGTCGCCGACTCCGACCCGACCTCCGAATGGCAGGAAACGCAGAATAAAGCCCGAGCAGTGGTCAGGGCGGCGCAGATGGTGCAGGAAGGGCTGGATAAATAAATTTCAGACGACCTTTGTAGAGAGGGTCGTCTGAAAATACTTAAAAGAAAGAAAAACACCAATGCTATTAAATGAAAAACAACAAAAATCCGTCAGCAAATTCCTTAGCCTGATCTTGCGTCACAGACCCGAACAGATCGGAATTACTTTGGACAAAAACGGCTGGGTGGATATTGATATCCTGCTGGCACAAGCAAATCACCCCAAGCACAACTTTACCGGCGTTGCATTGACGTACGATAATTTAATGGAAGTCGTTGAAAACAATGATAAAAAACGGTTTACCATATCAGAAGACGGTAAGCGTATTCGTGCCGCGCAAGGGCATTCCACAAAACAGGTTGAAATCCAATATTGCGCAACGACACCGCCTGATATCCTATATCACGGTACAGCGGAAAAATCGGTGCAGTCGATATTTGGTCAGGGATTGCATGCAGGTTCACGCCATTTCGTCCATCTTTCGGCAGATATTGAAACTGCAATCAAAGTCGGTTCCCGACATGGCAAACCCGTCGTATTGACCATCGACACCGCCGCCATGCTCGCTGACGGTCATCAGTTTTACCTCGCAGATAACGGCGTTTGGCTGACTGAAAACGTTCCGGCGAAGTTTATTGCCAAGTTGTGAATTTAGTTTGAGTTTTTTTATAAATCCAAATAATTGAGGAGTAAATAGATATGAGGAAATCTTCGATTCTAATTTTGACGGCTTTGACTGTACTGGTTGCTGGTTGTGACAAAATGAAGTCCGATACAAATTCTGATACAAATATCGATCAAAGTGATGTTTGTGTGGTGAGCAAAATCAATAAAGATGAAATTCAAAAATGTACGCCGGGCAAACTTATATTCCTTTCACCACAAACATGGGGTAGTGAAAAAGTTCCTATCGAATTGTCAGCATTTTTCTGCGATACCAATCATCAAGTCATCTACAACAATAGCGGGGTACTGTGTGTCTATACAGACAAACGCATGCATAAAATTAAATAGTTCACACTTGGAAAAATCCGCCTGTAAAAATAAGGGGCGGATTTTGTTTGTGAGTAACTTAATTAGTTCGCATAATGTATATTATGTTAAATTATATGAATTGATTCAAGTTTCTCAATATTCTTTAGTTCTATCCATCTTTCTTCGTACCTATCACAGAGCTTTTTAAAATCAGTTAAAATACACGACTTGATTTTATTTTTCCCTATTTCCTTATGAACATCTTATCCGTAGAAAACGCTTCTTTTGCCGTCGGCCATGTCGCCTTGCTCGACAAAACTTCCTTCCAACTCGACAGCGGCGAAAAAATCGGCTTAATCGGCCGCAACGGCGCGGGTAAGTCTTCGTTTCTGAAAATCCTCGCCGGCGTGCAAAAGCTCGACGACGGGCAGATTATCGTTCAAAACAACCTCAAAATCGTTTATGTGCCGCAGGAATCGTTTTTTGACAAGGAAGCCACCGTATTCGACACCGTCGCCGAAGGCTTGGGCGAAATCCGCGACCTGCTGGGCCGTTACCACCGCGTCAGCCATGATTTGGAGCACAATTCAGACGACGTTTTATTAAAAGAACTCAACGAATTGCAGCTTGAAATCGAAGCGAAGGACGGCTGGAAGCTGGATGCGGCGGTGAAGCAGACTTTGGGCGAACTCGGTCTGCCGGAAAACGAAAAAATCGGCAACCTCTCCGGCGGGCAGAAAAAGCGCGTCGCCTTGGCGCAGGCTTGGGTGCAGAAGCCCGACGTATTGCTGCTGGATGAGCCGACCAACCACTTGGACATCGACGCGATTATCTGGCTGGAAAATCTGCTCAAAGCGTTTGAAGGCAGCCTGGTCGTGATTACCCACGACCGCCGTTTTCTGGATAATATCGCCACGCGCATCGTCGAACTCGACCGCGGCATCCTGCGCTCCTATCCCGGCTCGTTCTCCAAATACAGCGAGAAAAAAGCGCAGGAATTGGCGGTTGAAGCGGAACACAACCGCCTCTTCGACAAATTCCATGCGCAGGAAGAAGCGTGGATACGCAAAGGTATCGAAGCACGCCGTACCCGCAACGAAGGCCGCGTGCGCCGTTTGGAAGAACTGCGCCGCCAACGTGCCGAACGCCGCAACGTGCAAGGACAAGTCAACTTCAAGCTCGACAGCGGCGAGAAAAGCGGCAAAATCATCGCTGAGCTGGAACACGCCTCGTTTGCCTATGGCGACAAAGTCATCATGGACAAATTCTCCGCCATCTTGCAGCGCGGCGATAAAATCGGCTTAATCGGCCCCAACGGTATCGGCAAAACCACCTTCCTCAAGCTGATTCTGGGCGAATTGCAGCCGACCTTCGGCAGAATCCGCATCGGCAGCAAGCAGGAAGTCGCCTATTTCGACCAGTTCCGCAGCGCGTTGAACGAAAACAACACCGTGTTTTACACACTTGGTCAAGGTAATGATTACGTCGAAGTCGGCGGCAAGAAAAAACACGTTATGAGCTATCTGGAAGATTTCCTGTTCCACCCTGCCCGCGCGCAAAGCCCCGTCTCATCGCTCTCCGGTGGCGAACGCAACCGCCTTCTGCTGGCAAAACTCTTTACCCGCCCTGCCAATATCCTGGTCTTGGACGAACCGACCAACGACTTGGACATCGACACCCAAGAGCTGCTCGAAGATTTGCTTCGCGATTACCAAGGCACGGTATTCCTCGTCTCGCACGACCGTATGTTCCTCGATAACGTGATTACCCAAAGCATTGTTTTCGAAGGACAAGGTCGGCTGAAAGAATACATCGGCGGTTATCAGGACTACATTGACGCAAAATCACGCGAAGAGAAAATTCAGACGACCTCCGCGCCGAAAATAACCGCAGAACCGGAAAAAGCCAAACCCAAAGCCAACCGCACGGTCAAACTTTCCTACAAAGAACAGCGCGAACTCGACGCCCTGCCCGACGAAATCGCCGCCTTGGAAACCGAACAGGCGGCAATCAACGCGCAGCTTTCCGATCCTGAAATCTTCAAAGATTATGAGAAAGCCGGCGCATTGCAAAACCGCGCCGAAGAAATCGAAACACTGCTTTTGGAAAAATTGGAACGCTGGGAGCTTTTGGAGGCAAAGCAGAACGGTGAAGCAGTTTGATTTGCCGATAGTAGATTCCTATTTGCTTTAAACATCAGCAATGAGATAACAAAAAGCCTTGAAATTGTTATATTTCAAGGCTTTTATACGTTATAAAATAAAACTGAAAATTAGACTTGGTGGAGGCGGGGGGAATCGAACCCCCGTCCGGAAGTCCTCTACAGAGCGTTCTACATACTTAGTCGTGTCTATTTGAAATCTCGTTCCTATCATGCCGACCGACAGGCCTTCTAGGAACCAGTTACCTTAAATCTTATTTCCCGCCAAGTAACCCGACGGAAAACCAGTCAATGTAGAATGACGTTGCGGTAGCTTGCGCTACACAGCCCATTGACCAACTGCTGCAACGGCAGGCCTTAAGCGGCCAGTGCGTAAGTTTCGTCGTTTGCGACTATTTAGATTCAGTGTTTTACGGGAAATCTGAGACCCCGGTATGCCCGCATCTGCTTTGCAACCCCCGTCGAAACCAAGATCGCCCCCAGATGGGAAAGGTCGATTATACGCATATCGTTATACTTTGCCAAGCAGGACTGCCTTGATGATGAGTTGGATTGGGATGGTTGCAGAGATTCGAGGTCGTCTGAAAAATACAGTGAATTCGTTTATAATACCGCTTTCCGATTTTGAGCCTGTTTGAGCATGAAAAAGGTTGAGAAGAATATCTTGGTTTTGCACAGCGCGGAGCAAATGTTTGAGTTGGTCGATAAGGTTGAAGACTATCCGAAATTTTTGCCCTGGTACAGTAAAACTGAAGTTATCGAACGAAAAAACAATGAGTTGAAAGCGCGTCTTTTTATGGACTATATGCGCGTGCGCCAATCATTTGCTACGCACAATCACAATATTCCCGGTAAGGAAATCCGAATGGATTTGTTGGAAGGACCTTTTAAAATCTTGCGGGGAACATGGAAATTCTTAGATTTGGGCGACGATATGTGCAAAGTTGAATTTAAATTGGAATATGAATTTTCCAACTCTGTCTTATCTGCCATGATTTCGCCTGTTTTCAGCCATTTGTCCGGAGCATTGGTTGATGCGTTCGTTAAAGAAGCGGATCGCCGTTATGCTTGAGATTGAAGTCGTTTATGGTTTGCCCGGCAAGCAAGTGTTGAAAAAAATGAATGTGCAAAATGGCTGCACGGCGCGTGAAGCGGTATGTCAAAGCGGACTGGATGAAATATTTTCTGAATTGGACTTACAAACTGCTCCGCTGGGAATTTTTGGCAAATCAGTTAAAGATGAGACGCTTCTTCGCGATAAAGATCGGATTGAGATTTATCGCTCATTATTGATTGATCCTAAAGAGGCACGTCGGAAACGGGTACAGAATCAGGAATGAAAGTTAACCGGGGTCGTCTGAAACCATGTTCAGACGACCTTTTATTGAAAATTGCCATATTTTCTGAGGTATTGAGAAATAATTATGTCGAATAAAATCAAAATGATCGTCGGACTGGGAAATCCCAGGGACGAATACGAACAAACCCGCCATAATGCAGGATTTTGGTTCTTAGACGAACTTGCGTGGCAGTGGAAAGTATCATTTAAAGAAGAGAAAAAATTTTTTGGTGAGGTGGCGCGGGCGAATCTGCCCGATGGCGATGTTTGGCTGCTTAAACCCATGACTTTTATGAACCGTTCCGGCCAATCTGTTGCCGCACTCGCACAGTTTTACAAAATCAAGCCCGAAGAGATACTGGTTGTGCATGACGAATTGGACATTCCTTGCGGCCGTATCAAATTTAAACTTGGCGGCGGAAATGGTGGACATAACGGCTTGAAAGATATCCAAGCCCGTCTTGGTACACCTGACTATTACCGTTTGCGTTTGGGTATAGATCATCCGGGTGACCGTAACCTCGTTGTCGCTTATGTATTGAACAAGCCAAGCGCAGAACACCGCCAACAGATTGACGAGGCAATTGCCAAATCATTAAAAGCGATGCCGAAAATAATGGCGGGCGAATGGGAAGAAGCTACACGTTTCCTACACAGCAAGTAAATGCTATGTTGTGCACATCATTATCCGCCCTCCTCTTTTGAAAAATTCCCCATATGTCTCAGATTTTAGAATTAATCCAGAATGAACCCGTCGGCGTAGTGGAAGAAACCCTTGATTTCCTGCTGTACGAATGCAGTATAGATGATGCACCGACAACAGAGGAAGTTGAACAATGGCGCGACATATTGAACGGACGCGGCAACAAATTCATCCGCCTTGCGGCTATCTGCCAAACTTGGTTGGATGAGGAACAAAAATGAAGTTTTACATCAATAAATTCAGTCTGTTGGCTATCGTTTGGTTTGTGGCCGGTATCTATTCTTTGATTTTCAAGGAATCTGGCAATACGCCGCCACCGTTTCCCAATTTCGACAAAGTAGCCCACTTCGCTTTGTTTTTTGCCCAGATTTGGTTATTGGCAAAATCTTATATTCACGAAAAAGCAAAAATTCCGTATCTCGGTTTGTTGATATTCGCACTTCTGTTTGCTGTTGGAAGCGAATGGGCTCAAGCCACTTTCACGACAACACGCGAAGGCTCTATCGGTGACGGCATTGCAGACATGTTGGGTACAGGTGCCGCGCTGTGGGTTGCATCAAAAATTAATGCATCTAAAAATCCATCTTCCTCTCAATCCAATTAACTACCCTCCCCTATTTACTCTACAAAGCTATCTGAAAGCCGGGTGCAAATATATTTGTGAATCGCTCCTGACGGTTAGATAGGCCGTTCAATTCATTTATTAATAAACAAAATTACTTTTAAATATAATGATATCTATTCGCATGTAGGCATTAATATCTGTGAAATCAGTATTTCAGACGACCCATCAATCGTTTCCAATATTATTTTTTAAAATTATACTTGACCGCCTACATGCAATTACTTAAAGTAGCCGTCTATTTATACAAAGAAAAACGGGTACTCCCGTTAACGAAAAAATGAGCGCAATCACCCCACCCAAAATCACTACATTCGACAGCAAGCCGACCGATGTTTATTTCTTCGGCACCTGCGTCCTCGATCTTTTCATGCCCGAAGCAGGCATGGATGCCATTACTTTAATCGAGCAGCAAGGCATACGGGTTCATTTCCCGATGGCGCAAAGTTGCTGCGGCCAACCCGCCTACTCTTCCGGTCATCCGACCGAGGCGTTTGATGTCGCCAAAGCGCAACTCGACCTTTTCCCTGAAAAATGGCCGATTGTTGTACCGTCCGGCTCGTGTGGCGGCATGATGAAACATCACTGGCCTACCCTGTTTAAAAATACAGAATACGAATCCAAAGCGGTGGATTGTGCCAGCCGCATCATTGAGTTTACTCATTTCTTGCTTGCCATCGGCTACAAGCCTGAAGACAAAGGCGAGCCGGTCAAAGTCGCCGTTCACACTTCCTGCGCGGCACGCCGCGAAATGAACGTCCATATTTCAGGCTGGCAGTTGATTGACGGCATGGAAAACGTTGAACGTATCGTTCACGATCACGAAAGCGAATGCTGCGGCTTCGGCGGTACATTCTCCGTCAAACAGGCCGATATTTCCGGCGCGATGGTAACCGACAAAGTTGCCGCGCTGAAAGAAACCGGTGCGACCGAAATTATCAGCGCGGACTGCGGCTGCATGATGAACATCGGCGGCAAAATCGCTAAGGACGAGCCGAATATGCCGCGTCCGAAACACATCGCATCCTTCTTGTTGGAACGTACCGGAGGCAAAGCATGAGCGCGCGCGAAAATATTTTGGCAAAACTGAAAAAAGCCGACGCATTGCCGATGGGAGAGCCTGCGGTTTTTGATTATTACCGTGAAATGGGTGTTTCTTGGGACAGCGAAGTTGAGCGTCTGAAACATTGGGCTGCCGCTATGCGCGCCGTCAAAACCGAAATTTATTGGGTGACCAAAACCGGCTGGCCGCAAGTATTCCGCCAAGCAGCCGAAGGCAAAGGTTTGAAAAACATCCTGCTGCCGTTGGCGACTGAACACGGACAAATCGCCCGTGCCGCGCTGGTGGACAGCAATATCGAACCGATTGCTTTCGAGCGCGAAATCGATACTTGGAAAACCGAGTTCTTCACGAACATTGATGCAGGCTTTAGCGGCTCTCAGTGCGGCATCGCCCGTACCGGTACGCTGATGCTGTTTTCCAGCCCTGAAGAGCCGCGTACTTTAAGCCTTGTTCCGCCCGTGCATTTCTGCCTGTTTGATACGGCGAAGATGTATAACGAATTCCATAATGCTGTCGAAGGTGAAAAACTGGTGGAAAACGGTATGCCGACCAATGTTTTCCTGATTTCCGGCCCGTCCAAAACCGCAGACATCCAGTTGACGCTTGCTTACGGCGCGCACGGTCCGCGTGATTTAGTCATTCTCGCCATCCTGCCTGACCACATTTCCCCTGCCGATTTGGAGGAAAACGCATGACTACGCAAACCATCAAGTTCCACATGAAGCCGGAAACTTTCAAACAAAACGCCGCAATTTCCCTTCAAGACAAGCCTTTGCGTAAGAGTCTGCGTACCGCGATGGATATGCTGATGACCAAGCGCAAAGCCGTTTTGTCCGACGAAGAAGAGTTGCAAAACCTGCGCGATTTGTGCGAACACGTCCGTCAGCGTTCATTGTCTAAATTGCCCGCCCTGCTGGAGCAATTGGAAGAAAACCTGACTAAGCTGGGCGTGAAAGTACACTGGGCGGAAACGCCGACCGAAGCCTGCGGAATCATTCACGACATCATTACTGCCAAAAATGGCAAGCTGATGGTCAAAGGGAAATCCATGGTCAGCGAGGAAATCGAGCTGAACCATTATCTTGAAGCAAAAGGCATTAAAGCGGTGGAAAGCGACTTGGGCGAGTTTATCGTCCAAATGGCAGGCGAAAAACCGACCCATATCGTGATGCCCGCCATTCACAAAACCAAAGAACAGGTTAGCGAACTTTTCCACCAAAACCTTGGCACACCGTTAACGGACGACGTAGATCAACTGACCGGCTTCGCCCGCAAAGCCCTGCGCGATATTTACAGCACTGCCGATGTCGGTTTGAGCGGCGTAAACTTCGCTGTTGCAGAAACAGGTACGTTGTGTCTGGTGGAAAACGAAGGCAACGGTCGCTTGAGTACCACCGTTCCGCCCGTGCATATCGCCATTACCGGTATTGAAAAAGTTGTAGCCAAGCTGTCGGACGTTCCGCCTTTGTACAGCTTGCTGCCGCGTTCCGCCATCGGTCAGAACATTACCACCTATTTCAACATGATTACCGGCCCGCGCCGCAGCGAAGAGCTGGACGGTCCGCAGGAAATGCACTTGGTTCTGCTCGACAACGGCCGCAGCCAAGCCTATGCCGAAGACCAAATGCGCCGCACCTTGCAATGTATCCGTTGTGGCGCGTGTATGAACCATTGTCCGGTTTATACCCGTATCGGTGGCGCGGCATACGGCACAACCTATCCCGGTCCTATCGGCGAGATTATTTCTCCGCACCTGTTGGGTCTGGATGCCACCCGCGACCTGCCGACCGCCTGTACGATGTGCGGCGCGTGCGTGGAAGTTTGTCCGGTACGCATCCCGATTACCGAACAAATGCAGCGTTTGCGTGTCGAAGCGCAACGTTCGCCGTCCGAAGTCGTACCGCATCCTATCCGCGGACAAGGCGCATCGCATACCTTCGGCGAACAAATGGCATGGCGCACATTCAACGGCATTTTCAGCGGCAGCAAAGCTTACCGCGCCTTCGGTTGGGCGGCCACCAAATTCCGTGCATTGACGCCGAGCAAGCAAATGGGCTGGACGGACAACCGCGTTCCGATGAAACCTGCCAAGAAAACGCTGCATGAAATGATGGCGGAAAAAATGCGCCAAAAAGAAAAAGCGTAAAGCTGAAAATCTATAAAGACGTATATTTGCCATCTAAACAGCAAAGGTCGTCTGAAAATCGTAAACTGCACATTAGTAAGCCGGAGACCAAATCCAGCTTGATCATGTGCAGTTTTTTATAGCTTAATAGGCATATCTAGGATATATATATATATAGTGGATTAACTTTAAACCAGTACGGCGTTGCCTCGCCTTGTCCTGATTTAAAATTAATCCACTATAAAAAGGGTTTTCAAGGTAAAGGTCGTCTTGAAGCATTGGCTTTGTAAACACGGTTTTCAGACGACCTTGTTTATCGGAAATTTAGGCAAGAACGATTAATAATCCACCTTAATCTTGGGCGTTTCCTGCGCCGCTTCGTATTCTTCTTCCAACTCAAACCGCAGCGGATACAAATCCAGTTTTTCCATCAACAGGCGGTCGCCGTCTTCGTCGGGGTTTTCGGTGGTTAAGAGCTTATCGCCGTAGAAAATCGAGTTCGCGCCCGCCATGAAACACATTGCCTGCATAGATTCGGGCATATTGGTGCGCCCTGCCGACAGGCGGACGTAGCTGTGCGGCATGGTAATCCGCGCCACGGCGATGGTGCGCACAAACTCCGTCCAGTCCAAATCTTCGGCATCGGCCAGCGGCGTGCCTTCCACTTTGACAAGCTGGTTAATCGGCACGCTTTCGGGCTGCGGGTCGAGGTTGGCGAGGCTGGCAATCAGTCCGGCACGCTCGGCGCGGGTTTCGTTCATGCCGACGATGCCGCCGCAACAAACTTTCAAACCGGCATTGCGGACTTTGCCCAAGGTATCCATGCGGTCTTCGTGTTTGCGGGTATGGATGATGTCGTTGTAACGTTCGGGGTCGGTATCGAGGTTGTGGTTGTAATAGTCCAAACCTGCTTTTTTGAAATCTTCCGCCATGCCGTCTTCAAGCATACCGAAGGTGCCGCAGGTTTCCATGCCTAAACCCTTCACGGCTTTGATGATTGCGGAAACCGTCTCCACATCTTTTGGTTTGGGGCCGCGCCATGCCGCGCCCATGCAGAAACGGCTTGCGCCGCGCGATTTGGCGATTTTGGCTTTTTCGACGATTTCATCCACATCCATCATCTGCTCTTTGCCCAGATTGGTGTTGTGGTGCGCCGATTGCGGGCAGTAGGCGCAGTCTTCGGGGCAGCCGCCGGTTTTGATGGACAACAGGGTGGAAAGCTGGATTTCGCGCGGGTTGAAATTCTGGCGGTGGATTTCGGCAGCTTGGTAAACGAGGTCAAGGAAAGGCAGCCCGAACAGGGCTTCGACATCGCATTTTTTCCAATAACGCGCGGTCGGATGCGGCTTGCGCTCGGTCTTACGGCGCAAGGCGACGGGAGAGATGGTCATAGTGTGTTCTTTCGTGTTTACAGCGGCGCAATGACGCTGACTGCCTGACTGCCGGCGCAATGACGGCAGCGGCGTGGTTAGATAAGTTGGCATCGATGTTATTTGCCTCAAAGGGTGAAATCATTCAAATACTTGAACAATTTTGGCAGCCCATAAAATCGTAAGATTACCACCCTACTCTCGATGCCGCATGGAGTGTAACGCTTTTGAAAACTCAGGGCAAAATTTTTTAGCTTCTTATTTAAGAAATAAACTGAATTTCCTATTTCTATTGATGGAAACCAAATTTTCAGACGACCTCCAACAAGCGGAACAAATTTATCCATGTGCGATATTGGCGGATAAGCAGATTCAAACTAGAATCGATAAATTAATCACATTGCACTATGACTATAAATTAAAAAAGGAATATGATGAATCATCCTAAAATTAAAGCATATTGGAAATCTGCCACTATGCTGCTGGTTGCATTTGGCGTACAAACACTCTTGTTTTTATTATTGCTTTACATGTATGTTTTAGATAAAGGGAATCCGTCCGTTTTAGAGATATTGAGCAGTGTTTTGATTTTCGCTGCCCATGCACTGCCCGCCATGCTGCTATGCACCCTTGTCGCGAAACGTTTGTGCTTGCGGCGCAGTGTAGCAGGAACGCTGTTGTTTGCATTGCTTTCAGCGGCAGGTGTGGTAATCACGATTGCGGCATCTGAAGGGATATTGATGCTGATATATCAGCGTTCAACGACATTGGATTGGCAAATGTACACCGGAGTTGGAATAATGGGTGCAATTGCAGGCGCGATTGCTTCTTTGCTGTTGCCAAGGTCGTATGAAAGCAAATCCCTCAATATAGTGGATTAAATTTAAATCAGGACAAGGCGAGGTAACGCCGTACTGGTTTAAAGTTAATCCACTATAAATAGTGACATAGCTTTGACAATTGTATTTTGGATAGATATTGGTGCTATAGACTAAAGGTCGTCTGAAACCTAGTTTCAGACGACCTTTTTCCTTAATAAAGATGGACAGTTTGCCTTCTATACAATCCGCTGAACTAGCCTGCCAGTTGCGGGAAAATGGATTTCAATCCCGCGACGATGATTTCTACGGAGACGGCGGCAAGCATCATGCCCATGATGCGGTTGAGGATGGTCAGTCCTGTCGTGCCCAGTTTTTTGCTGATTCGCCCGGCGACGATGAGGATGGCGTAGCAAATCAGGCTGACGAGGAAGCCTGCGGTAAGGATCAAAGCAATATCGCTGTAATTTTTGGCGGCTGAGGCGTAGATGATGACGGTAGAGATACCGCCCGGACCGATGGTGATGGGAATAGCGACGGGAACGACGGCGATGGCTTTGGCGTTTTTCTGGATGTGTGGTACAACGCCCTCTTCCTTGTCGCCACCGATATTTTGTTTGGCGGGGTTATCGTTGCCGTTCATCATGGAGATGGCGATAAGCAATACCAAAATACCGCCGCCGACTTGGAAGGAACCGACGCTGATGCCCAATATTTTCAACAACATCCCGCCCGTCAAGGTGAAGACGGCAATGACGATAAAGACGGCGAGCGCGGCGGTGCGGGCGATGCGGCGTTTTTCTTTGGTGCTGTGATCCTGCGTCAAATCGAGGTAAATCGAAAGCGCGCTGAACGGGTTGATCAGTACAAGGAAGGCAACCAAAAGCTTGCCGATTTCTACACCTAATTCCATTTTTTATTCCCTTATTGGTTTTTTGTAGAGACGTTTACGTCCGCTTTGTCGTTGAATTCGTAGCGGCGTTTGGTTTTGTGTTCACTGGAAATACCCATCAGCAGCGCAAGTACGGTCATGATGGAGAGTGTTGCAGTGCCGCCGTAGCTGACCAACGGCAGGGGGACGCCGACAACGGGCAAAATGCCGCTCACCATGCCCATGTTCACAAAGGCGTAGCAGAAAAAGGTCATGGTCAATGCGCCGGCAAGCGTGCGGCTGTAAAGCGATTGGGCTTTGGCGGCAATCAGCAGTCCGCGCGTCAGGATAACGAGGTAAACCAGCAGCAGCAAGATGTTGCCGATCAAACCGAATTCTTCGCCATACACGGCAAAAATGAAGTCGGTCGTGGACTCGGGAATGTAATCCAAATGCGTTTGTGTGCCGTTGAGCCAGCCTTTTCCCCAAACGCCGCCCGAACCGATGGCAATCATGGCCTGGATGATGTGGTAGCCTGCGCCCAAAGGGTCCTGCGTCGGGTCAAACAGCGTCAGAACGCGGGTTTTCTGATAGTCGTGCATCCCGTAGTTCCACAAAAGCGGCAATGCGGCAACAAAGGCAATGATGGCGGCAAAGATGACTTTCCACGGCAGGCCTGCGAAAAAGACGATGAAAATACCCGATGCCATAATCAAAACTGCCGTACCCAAGTCGGGCTGTTTCAAAATCAGCGCAACGGGGATGAGAATTAAAAGCATGGCGATGGCGTAGTGGAACCATTTCAGACAACCTTCGTGCCGCTGGAAGTACCAAGCAACGGTCATGGGCAGGACGATTTTCATGATTTCGGAAGGCTGGATGCGCGTGAAACCCAGCTCCAGCCAGCGTGTAGAGCCATTGACGGTCACGCCTGCGACTTCGACGGCGACAAGCAGCAACACGCCAATCAGGTACATTGGCAGCGCAACCTTTGCGGCATCACGCGGCTTGAACGAGGCGACAAACCACAGCAGGGCGAAGCCGAAAACCGTATGCAGGGTTTTGTGTTCAAGCTGGCCGAAATCCTGCCCGTCCGCCGAATAGAGCAAAAACAGGCTCATGATGTAGATGGCGAGCATGGGGAAAAACAGCCACGGGTCTATCGGAGCAGATACGGTGCGCTTGATTTTTGCCCACATTCCGACCGTTTCATTCATGATTTGCTTCCTCCTGTTTCAGACCGTAGGCTTTTTGGAATATGGTCGGCGGTTGGGGTTGTGTGCGGTGTTGTTGCGGTTCGGGCATTCCGCCTGCGTCGGGGTCGTCTGAAAACTGCTGCGGCTTGACGTTGAGCATATAAAAATCGGTCAGGCTGCGGGCAAGCGGTGCGGCGTAGGCACCCCAGCCGCCGTTTTCCAGAATCACGGCAATGGCGATTTCAGGTTTTTCCAAGGGAGCGAACGAAATAAACCACGCATGGTCGCGGTGTTGCTCGCGCAAGGCTGCGGCGTTGTAACGACCGCCCTGCTTGATTTGCACAACCTGCGCCGTGCCCGTTTTGCCGCCCATGCTGTAAGTCAATCCGCCGCCGATGCGGTGTGCCGTACCGCCCGGTTTCAAGACTTTCTCCATTGCCTGTTTGACGTATTCGAAATTGTCTTGTTTGAACGGGATTTTGTATTCGGGATTGGGATTGATACGCGTGATTTTGCGTTTGTCGAAATCCAACAATTCTTTCACCAAATGCGGTTGATAAACCACGCCGTTATTGGCAAGCGAAGCGGTGGCGTGTGCCATTTGCAGCGGGGTGTAGGCGTTGTAACCCTGCCCGATGCTGACCGAGACCATCTCGCCTGCGCGCCATTCTTTGGCGGTAGGATCGGACGATTTGGCAAAGCGTTTCGCCTTCCATTCGCGGCTAGGCAAAACGCCCGTATATTCGCTGGGCAGGTCGATGCCGGTTTTTTTGCCGAAACCGAATTGCGCTAAATACGGCGACGCTTTGTCTATGCCCATTTCGTAGCCCAAGCGGTAGAAAAAGGTATCAGACGACACCTGTATCGCCTTGCTCAAATTTGCCGAACCGTGACCGCTACGTACGGAATCTCGGAAAACGTGGTGGCTGCCGGGGATGCTCCATGCACCGGGCGCGGGAACGACCGTCGTTTGGGTAATTTTGCCGCTTTCCAGCAAAGCCATGCCCATAAACGGCTTAAACGTCGAGCCCGGTGGGTACAAACCTTGCGTCACGCGGTTGACCAACGGCTTTTTCCAGTCATCATTCAAGGCTTTCCAAGTTTCGCTGTCGATGCCGTCGATAAAGAGATTGGGATCGAAAGAAGGTTTGGAAACGAATGCCAACACCGTACCGTCTTGCGGATTGATAGCAACAATCGCCCCGCGCCTGTCTCCCAATATTTTATCTGCCTCTTGCTGCATACGGATGTCCATGCCCAAACGCAAAGTTTGCCCCATGCGCGACGGCACGTTTTTCAAGACGCGAACAATATTGCCGTAAGCGTCTTTTTCCACTTCTTGATAGCCGGGCGCGCCATGAAGCTGCGGCTCGTAATATTTTTCCAGCCCCGATTTGCCGATGTGCGTGCTGCCGCGATAGAGCGCAGTCAATCCCTCTTCTTCCAAAATTTCCTGATCTTTGTCGCTGATGCGGCCGATGTAACCTAAAAAGTGTGAAGTCAGTTTGCCATAAGGATACTCGCGGAAAGTGCGCGAATTGACTTCTACACCTTTAAATTCATTAAGATGCACGGACAATTTCGCCGCTTCTTCATCTGTCAGGCGCAGCTTGAGCGGGATGTTTTCAAATTTGCGGTAGCTTTCGCGGTATTTGTGGAAACGCTTCAAATCAGTAGGCGTAATATCGACATACTTCCGCAGGGCTTCGATGACATCCTCCATCTTGCCCTCAATGCGGCTGGGGATGACTTCCAGAGAGAACACGGGATAGTTTTTTGCCAGCGGTACGCCATTGACATCTACGATTTCGCCGCGGACAGGCGGGGTCGGAATTAATGTGATGCGGTTGCTGGATGCCTGTCCGGAAAAATCGTCATGCCGGAACACCTGCAAATAGACAAACCGCGCCACCAATGCGGCAAACAAAACCACAATCAGGATAAACGCCACCAGCAGACGCAATAAAGAATCGGCTTGCGCCGCCTTTGCAGTCTGTGTTTTACCGCTACCGCCATTTTTCAGACGACGTTTCATAGTATTCAGTATGGACATGGTTTCACGTTATCTGTTGGCGCGATAAAAATTGGTCAGTACCAGCATCAACTGGCTCAAGAAAGGCCAAAGCAGCGCGCCTGCCAAAGGCGCGATGAAACTTTGCCAAGTAATGATTTGGTTGTTGAGGAACAGGCGCGCCGCCACCAAGACTGCCTGATGGCAGAACAATGCTGCCAATACCGCCCCGATCTGCATGATGTGGCCGTAGAGCATGATTTGACGGCGTGTGTTTAAGACGAAATACACCATGACCGTATAAGACAATGCGTGCAGCCCCAAAGTTGCTGCCGTTGCAGCATCTACTATCAAGCCGAGTAAAAACGCAATGCCCATGCCGACGCGTTGGGGATGGTGCATAGACCAATAAAGCAGCATCAGCGCAGTCAGTTCGGGCAGCCAAAAAAACACATCAAAGGGAAAAGGCATGAAATCGACAAGCATGGTTACGGCAAAACTTGCCGCAATCACGCCGACGGGCATGGCACGGTAGGAATCGTCAAAATCGTTCATGAATGATTTATTGGGAAGAATGGGAAGAAGACAGAACCAAAACAAAGCGGCTGCGGCGCAAGGCGGCAAACGGGGTCAGTTCTGTGTCGTAATAAGGCGTACCTGAAGCGCGGACGACTTTATCCACGCGGGCTACGGGAATGCCTGCCGGATAAATACCATCCAAGCCGGAGGTAATCAAAACATCCTGCGGCTTCAAATCCGATCCTGTCGGAAAATAGAGTAAATCCAAACCCACACCGTTGCCGTAGGCGAGATTGCGTTCGCCCGTACGCTCAACGGCAACAGGGACGATACTTTGCGCAGCCGCCATCAGCTCGACTTCCGCGCTGTTTGCGTGAACCAATGTAATCCGCCCGATTAAGCCGTTTTGGTCGATAACGGCATCGCCTGCCGCCACTCCTTCGCCACTGCCTTTATTGATAATCAAACGTTCGGACAGCGGGTCTTTGCCACTGGACAATACCTCAGCGCCTATGACATTGCTTATGCCTTTTTGCTGCAAGCCGTATAGCTTTTTCAGCTCCTGCAATTCGCTCAGGTTGACCTTATCGCGTTGAAGCTGGATTTTCAGACGACCGTTTTCCTCCAAAAGGAGACGGTTTTGTTCCAACAGCTCGGTTTGTGATTGAGATTGGTTGGAAAAATATTGATAGAGACGGACCGGCTGGTTTGCCAGCCATTGCACCGGATAAAGAATCTCCGCCGCCGCAGTGCGCACGGGCTGCATCAGGTTGAAACGGCCGTCCGCCACCATAATGCCGGCGCCCAGCAAAAGATACGCAATAAAACGAGGCAACAGCTTTTGGCCCTTTGCCTCGTCAAACCGTAAAGAAGAATGTTCCATTTCAGCCTGCCTTACGGGTTATCCACAAAGACGGCATTCCATTTGCCGATATAATCCAAGGCTTTGCCCGCACCATAAGCCACACAGTTCAAAGGCTGGTCGGCAATACCGACAGGCAGCCCCGTCGCATCCGCCAAAACCGTATCCATGCCGTGCAACAGTGCGCCGCCGCCTGTCAGCATAATACCCCTGTCGGCAATATCGCCGGCCAACTCAGGCGGAGCCTGTTCCAATGCAAGGCGTACGGCGCGGATAATCTGATTAACCGTTTCGCTCAAAGCCTCGCGCACCTCTTCCGAAGTAATGGCAATCGATTTGGGCGTACCTTCCGCCAAATCACGTCCTTTAATCCGCATACCGGTTTCGGTTGCAAAACCTGAGGCTGAACCGATTGTTTTCTTCAATTCCTCAGCCGTCGCTTCACCAATCAACACGCCGCGATGACGGCGCAGATAATGCACGATGCTCTTATCAAACTCATCGCCTGCCGCGCGGACGGAGGCGGAATAAGCCATACCGCCCAACGACAAAATGCCGATTTCCGTTGTGCCGCCGCCGATATCCACTACCATCGAACCGGCAGTATCCTCAATCGGCAAACCCGCACCCAAAGCAGCCGCCATAGGCTCCTCAATCAAATGTACGGAAGATGCACCTGCGGCGAACGCGGAATCCAAAATCGCCTTGCGTTCCACTTGGGTTGCCCCGCCAGGCACGCAGATCACAACGCGCGGCGGCACAACCGAATTGCCTTGTATTGCTTTTTTAATCAACATACCCAGCATACGCTCGGCAATCGTAAAATCAGCAATCACCCCGTCCCGCATAGGACGGACGATTTCAATATTGCGCGGCGCACGCCCCTGCATTTTCTTGGCTTCCGTACCCACGGCGACAATCTTGCTTTTACCGCCCGTACCCGATTGAACCGCCACCACAGACGGCTCGTCCAAAACAATGCCTTTACCACGCACATAAATCAACGTGTTCGCCGTACCCAAGTCAATGGCGATATCGTTTGAGAAAAAACGGGATAAAAAACGAAACATAAAATACCTGAATATCGGCCCAGCACCGATTTTATTTAATTGTTATTCAAAATATTAAAAACATGGAAACAACGCCTTTTCAGACGACCTCCCCACTCCCCGTAATGAAACGTATGGCGAAATCACACGCCGTTTGAGTAGTTTTCGGTTATAATTCTTCGTTTCATCGAAGAAGAACGCAATGATACCCCAATAAAGGGGCGTTTGCTATCAGACAAGGATTTTTTATGGCTTTAAGCTTAACCGATGTGGAAAAAATCGCCAAACTCTCACGCCTTTCGCTGACCGAGGAAGAAAAAGGCAAAACCCTCTCAGAATTGAACGACATTTTTGCCATGGTCGAAAAGATGCAGAGCGTGAATACAGACGGTATCGAGCCGATGGCACACCCCCACGAAGCCGCCCTGCGCCTGCGCGAAGATACAGTTACCGAAACCGACCATGCCGCCGAATATCAAGCCGTCGCACCCGAAGTGCGCAACCGCCTGTATATCGTGCCTCAGGTAATTGAAGAATAGATGGAATTTATCCTTTAGGAAAACCAATAATGAATAAATTTTTGACCACATTATTACTTGGCGTACTCACGGTTAACGCCTACGCTATGCCTAAGGATGACAACAACCCTAAATCCTCTGTATTGCCTGTTGTTCATTCCGAGCAAGCCGTGCATTTGTATGACTACGAAACACCTGATGGGAAATACAGTGCATCACTCTATCCGAACAGTATCAAAAATCTCGGTAATGGTTGGTATTCAACCATTACACGGCATCAATCTGCGGGTTCAGGCAAACATGCCCATATGCTGATTTTAGATTGGGTACATTGCCAAGAACCCAAACAATCTGTTATGAGCGCGATTGCCCTGTTTGACAAAAACGGACAACTTGAAGAGCGTATCGACGTTCACAATTACAATAGTCCCGACAAAATGCCGCAAGAAGCCATTGAGCAGCTGAAAAAGGAAGATTCCAGCGAAACAATGCACAGTGACAAAATGGTGGAAACCGTTTGCAGCCGCGTAAAATAAAAATGTAAGTTGTTTTACCTAGTTTAAATATTTGCAGTTTCAGACGACCTGAAAAGGAATTTCTGTGAAACAAGCCTTCATTTATACTGACGACAAGTCCCAGAAATTTTGGATTATCGATTCCGATGGTAGCGACATCATGGTCAATTTCGGCAAACTTGGTGCAACCGGACGTTACCAAATTACCGAATACGACGATGAAGTCGAGTGTCAAAAAGCTGCTGACAAGCTCATTACGCAAAAGACCAAAAAAGGCTACAAACCTACTCCTGATTTTAATTTCATCGACCGCTTTTATTTTGACGATGAAGATTTCGGTCCACATCGCAAAACCTCGCATCCACACTTCGTCCGATACTTAACCGATGATTTCTATTATGACTGCGGTGACGAAGAGGCTCCATTTGGCAGTGACGAAGGCAGTGATGCGTTGTATGAGCTTGCACAAACCTTCCGCAAAAATGCCGATCTGGAAATATTGGCTTTTCCGCAGAAATTGATTTGTGAATATTGGGGTATGGATTACCTGCCTCCTCAAGCAGACCAAACTGCCGAAAGTATTGAAGAACTGTGTAAACGACAGGAAACTGAAGTTTACCAATCCGATAGAGTGATTATTGCTACTACATTCGGCAGCATTAAAATTACAGGTCGTCTGAAACCTGAATTGCAGCAACTTGCCCTACTTGCCATGCAGAGGCTTGACATATTGGCACAACTACGCGGTTGGTGTTTTGCTGGTACTTTGTCTGAGATCAATCAACAAATGGCAGATGACTTGCAACGTTTTGCTGTTGCACAGGTGAACCATTTTCAGACGACCTAACTATGAAACATAAGTGTGCCAAGCCTGTATGCACAATGTCTCCCAAGCGAATCATCAAGATACTGGGCTACCTGCATGAATATGCTCAACAGTGGAACAAAACATACGAAGAAATCGCCGAGCAAGTCTGTCACGCATTTGCCGATACCCAACTAAAGAACGGAATCGGAATATTGGAAGCCGACTGCGTGGATGACTGGATGGATACCAATAATCCGGAACGTTGCCGCTATCGTGCTGAAGATGAACGGGATTATTGGGAAAATGTCCTTTTTCAAGGACCCCGCGTAGGAGAAATCCCACGTTTTAATCCCTGTTCCGCCATCACATTTATGGATAGTATAGGCAGGCATTTCGCCCTACCATATTACTTGCTTTGGGCATTACAAGACCCTGACGGTATGATTGCCAATACATTGGCTTATGCCTTGGAGAACAGCTATTATACCGATGAACTGCTGCTCAACGCTGCTCAACAACGTGCTTTGTTGAATACAGTCCGTTTTCTCGTGGAAATAACGGCAAATACCTACGACGACGGCTACTCTTCATATATTGACAGCCCATGGCAGGCTGCATTTGAACACTTAAATCAAATATTGTCAGATGCCAATATTTTGCCCGATAAAAACTAAGCCTTCCAAAAGAAGGTCGTCTGAAAGAACAAGTACGGTTACAAAACAGTTCTGTTTCGCATACAAATAGAATAGACAAAAAGTATGAAGCAAAGGAATCCCATGTCCACCGAGCAACAACACCTTCACACAGTTGCCGTTAGCCACATCCACCAATGTTTCAACCGTATCAAGAAACAGGCCGAACAGGCAGGTAAAGAAGTTGCCGCATATTATTTCTATCTGGTAGACGACTTTTTCGCTGCAGGCAATGCCGCCATTACCTATCAGGATTTGGCTGCTTTTACCGTCGAACACGCAGACGAATATGAAAATTGCACCATTTTGCAGGCGATTTGGGATGGCAGATGTACCCTTTATGACAGTGAAACCGAGCCTCAGAACGTTTCAGATAACTGGCTGAAAAACCAAAGCGAGCTCTACCAAGCTGCATACCGTAGCATAGAAAACCTAGATGATGATGCTTATCAGCAAAAACGTACCGAATATGAAACCGCTCTGATAGCCGCACTGCAACAATGCGACCAAGAAGGCCTGTTCGGCAATCGTGCTGAAAACGGTATATTGCTGTTTGCGTTTTATATTGATGATTATGATGAAAATGACGAACAATCACTGCTTTACCGTTCCGCCATGCAACTCAACCAACCGGATACTTACCAAAAATTGATAGGTTGATGTTTTCAGACGACCCTGAAATCAGCCTGCACCATTAAACTCTTTAAAATCCCACTTATTTAAACCAAAAGACTCTTATGACCCAATACACCCTCAAACAAGCCAGCCAACTGCTGCAATCCAAACAAATCTCCGCCGTCGAACTGGCAACCGAATACCTCGCCGCCATTGCTGCGCAGAACCCGGCAATCAACGGCTACATTACTCTTGACCAAGACAAAACCCTCGCCGAAGCCCGTGCCGCCGACGCGCGTATTGCGCAAGGTAACGCCACCGCGCTTACCGGCGTACCCATCGCCTACAAAGACATTTTCTGTCAAACAGGCTGGCGCAGCGCGTGCAGCTCCAAAATGTTGGACAACTTCGTTTCGCCCTACACTGCCACCGTCGTACAAAACCTGCTCAACGAAGGCATGGTAACGCTCGGTCGTACCAATATGGACGAGTTTGCCATGGGCTCGACCAACGAAACCTCGTTCTACGGCGCGACCAAAAACCCGTGGAATCCCGAACACGTTCCCGGCGGTTCGTCTGGCGGTTCCGCAGCTGTCGTTGCCGCACGCCTTGCTCCTGCCGCGCTCGGTTCGGACACCGGCGGATCCATCCGCCAGCCTGCTTCACACTGCGGTATCACCGGCATCAAACCTACCTACGGCACGGTTTCCCGCTTCGGCATGGTTGCCTACGCATCCAGTTTCGACCAAGCCGGTCCGATGGCGCAAACCGCCGAAGACTGCGCGATTTTGCTTAATGCAATGGCGAGCTTTGACGAGCGCGATTCCACCAGTTTGGAACGCAGCAAAGAAGACTACACCCGCGATTTGGACAAACCGCTCAAAGGCATGAAAATCGGCCTGCCTAAAGAATATTTCGGCGAAGGCGCGGATGCCGATGTGCAGGCTGCTTTGCAAAGCGTCATCAACCTTTTAAAAGCACAAGGTGCGGAAACCATTGAAGTTTCCCTGCCGCAAACCGCCCTGTCCATCCCCGCTTACTATGTCCTCGCTTCCGCCGAAGCCAGCACCAATCTTTCCCGCTACGACGGCGTACGCTACGGCCACCGCGCCGCCCAATTCGGCGACCTAGAAGAAATGTACAGCAACACCCGCGCCGAAGGTTTCGGCAGCGAAGTCAAACGCCGCATCATGATCGGTACTTATGTGTTGTCGCACGGCTACTACGACGCCTATTACCTGAAAGCCCAAAAACTGCGCCGCCTCGTTGCCAACGATTTTCAGACGGCCTTCGCGCAATGCGACTTCATCCTCGCCCCGACTGCGCCCACCGCCGCCCCGAAACTCGGCAGCGACATCCACGATCCCGTGCAGATGTACCTTTCCGACATCTACACCATCGCCGTCAACCTTGCCGGCTTGCCCGCCCTGACCCTGCCCGCAGGTTTCAGCAGCAGCAGACTGCCCATCGGCGTACAATTTATCGGCAATCACTTCTCCGAAGCCAAAATTCTTGGCGCAGCGCATCAAGTACAGTTGGCAAGTGATTGGCATACGAAAGCACCTGTGTGAAGTTTTCAGGTAGCCTTTGAGGTCGTCTGAAAGGCTACCTGAAAATAGTAGAATTCGTAGCATTATTTTTTGAATCATCTTTTTCAGGTAGCCTGAAGTAATGCACCAACCCCAAATCCCGAAAAACTACGACAAATTACGCAAAAAATATGAAGGTCTGGGTGGTAGGCCCAATCAGGAGCAAGACCAATTCGGCTACAAGCTGTTTACCGAAACCCATATTTTTTACAATTCAGACGAAATCCTAAAATATAGCCGCGAGCTACCCAAAGATTTCCCCACAGAGGAAGCTGAAGAATATGTCGACCACCAAAAGCAAAACGAATACGATTTAGGCTATATTACCAATTTCTCGCAAATCCTCGTATTCGGTGTTGATGGCAGCAATTGCTCGTTCTGCATGGATTTCTCAGAAAATAAAGAAATGCCTCGTGTGATTTATTGGGATGACGGCGAGCTGACATGGCGTGTTATTGCTAATTCATTAGAAGATTTTTTTAGCTTATTTAATTGGGCATAGTTTTGGATCTACCTCAGATTAATTCCCAAACCAGTACAGTCAATTTGCAAGGGAGCTTATGAACCCCATTCAAGACTTCGATAACCGTTACTCCCCTGAAGAAATCGAAATCCTCTTTACGGCTGCTGATAGCAATATTGTTGAGTCAGTACACCCGCGCATTAAAACGCGCTATGTTTGTCAAGATGGATTGGCATACATCAACTGTAACACTGGGGAGTGTGTTAACAATTTGTGTGACATTAACTGGGTCGGCACAGAAGCTGAAGTTGTAGCAAAACTGCAGGAATTTGAGATTGGACATAACTACCGTTTACGCGTTCGTCGTCGCAAACCCGCTGCTGCAGAATCATTCCCACACACCGAAACTGAAAGGCTGCCCGAAATCTTCCGCCACAGTTTCATGTTAGTGGATATTCTCGAACGAAATGTTGCTCACTCCGAACTAGACCACATCGTCGCCGAATACCTTCGCCCTGTGACCTACACCGACACACGGGGTTGGACGTGGACAATGGATAAAAAATACGGTGGTGGGCATTTTTCCACTACCGTTCAATGGCAGGGCGAAGAGCTCAACCTAAGCCTCCATACCGACGGTAACACACTTTCCGAACACGACTCTGCCTTGCAGGACTGCCACTCCTTCTTTGCCGACTACGAACAACACATAGGCAGTCTGAAAGAATACATCGCCCAAGAAATGCTCAGTACTGCACACGAACTAGAACTGCAACAGGACGAACCGCCTGCCGAGCCAATAACTGCTACCGAGCTTAAACACCGCGTATCGATATTCTCCCTGAACTTTTATGGCAATGGTAAATTCCGCGCTACACTTAGCGACGACGGCATTTTTTGGCATCATATTATTGATGTGGACGGTAACTTAGACGGTAGTTATGATGAAGTGGAATTAGACGGCTAAACGACATTTTTGGTTGTATTCAACCACACTATTACATTTGGATGGTATGGTTAAATAGCGGTCATCAACAATGCTTAGTTATAATTGATGAAATCCAAAGTAGAGAAATGGTATGAATTTGAAACTCATAAAAACCCAACGGCAACATTAAGAAACCGTCTAATTTCCAGCAGTCTGAAACTAACAAAATTACTAAAATAATGGAATATTACGATTATTTTTCCCAAAAATTTTGGCAATTCTTATGGGGTTTATGGCAGACAGCGGGGCTGGAAATATCTACAAGCATTGTGTTATTTCTGCTGTACTGGCTCATCCTTTCTGTACTTGTTACGTACATTTTGTGGCGTAAACGTCCAAAAACGCCGCATTTTTGGCGAAAACATTTATTATTCAATAGCATTATCTGCCTACCTTTGAGTTTGTTTATCAACCTTGGTTACACAGTCATGCGTTTTATTATGCCGGCTCACAATCAAGCAGCATATTACGGACAGTTGACGTTGCATCCTCTGGAACAAACATTTGTTGCATTATTTAATGTTATTTATTCTTACGAATGGCTGTTCCTCGTATCTGCTGTGGCTGCTGTGAATGTATTGCTACTGGCTATTTGGCGTAAAAAGCTTTTTAAACAATCATCGCCATCCTGAATACAAGCAGGTTTCTATGTATTAAGGAAACTTAAACTATGCCTTGGGAAACAATAATCGGCTTAAGAATTTACGTCCAGTTCAACCCCCAATCCAAAATCTTCAGCGACGCACCGACCGAATTTGGTGCGGAATCTGATGTGTATACCTGCGCAGAGGGAAAAGTATAATGCCGGAGCAGTTTGTTTTTCCAGATTTCAAAACCGTATATAAGGATGCGCCGAAATTTCAAATCCAGCATTTGAAATTCTCCTTACGCAGGTTGTTTGCACGGCGACAAGTCAAAGATTTTGAAAACTTTGTCAACGCCTCCGCGCCACACCGTACCTTTTTCCAAAGGCGGCCCCAAGATGCCTATCCGTTGATACACGCCTTTGTTGACCAACGCTTCAACAGACGGCGCAGGCTGCAAGTCATGAAAGAAGACCTGCTGACAGCCGAAAAACTGTTCGGGCAGGAAACGCTCGCCAATATGACGACGCGCAAATTCCATGTCGTTCTGGCGCATCTTTCAGACGACCTGACTTTATGGCTGAACCGAAACGATAATTGCGTGGATGAAGGAATGTGGTCGCTATCCTTGCGCGACAGCGAAGGAAAACGCCTCTATATGGCAACCTTCGCCTTAGTTGGCGGCAAACTGCTGGCCGCCTCCATCCAAGGCCCTGCAGGGGAAGAAGCTAAAGACCTTGTACGCAGCCTGACCAAACAACTCCACGGTCTGCGCCCGCAGCAGCTGATGGTAACCGCCCTGCAATGTTTTTCGACATCGCTCAATTTGGGCGGCGTTGTCGGCATTGCCCAAGAGCATCAGGTCAAACTGCGCTGGCGGCTGAAGAAACGGGTCAAAATGAATTACGACCTGTTTTGGCAGGAGAACGGCGCAACGCTCGAAAGCGACGGCTACTGGCATCTGCCGCAAATCCCGCCGCGAAAAGACTTGGCGGAAATCGAAAGTAAAAAGCGTTCGATGTACCGCAAACGTTACCAAATGCTGGATAACATGGCGGCCGAGATGCAGGCTTGCTTTCAGAAAACTTGATTCTGCGTTTTCAGACGACCTTTGCCATTTGAAAAACAAACAGGTCGTCTGAAAACGGCTGACCACTTTATATTATCGACATCAAAAGAAAGAACCCCTTATGACCTGGGAAACAGTAATCGGCTTGGAAATTCACGTCCAGCTCAACACCCAATCCAAAATTTTCAGCGGCGCATCGGCTGCGTTCGGAGCGGAACCCAATGCGCACGCCAGCGTGGTGGAATGCGCGCTGCCGGGCGTGCTGCCGGTAATGAACCGAGAAGTCGTTGAAAAAGCCATCAAATTGGGCTTGGCATTGGATGCGAAAATCAATCAGAAAAACGTGTTCGACCGCAAAAACTACTTCTACCCCGACTTGCCAAAAGGCTATCAAATCAGCCAGTTGGATTTACCGATTGTTGAACACGGCAAACTGGAAATCGTGGTCGGCGACGATGTAAAAACCATCAACGTAACCCGCGCGCACATGGAAGAAGATGCGGGCAAATCCGTGCATGAAGGCTTGAACGGCGCAACCGGCATCGACCTGAACCGTGCCGGCACGCCGTTATTGGAAGTGGTATCCGAACCCGAAATGCGTTCCGCCGCCGAAGCCGTTGCCTACGCCAAAGCCTTACACAGCTTGGTAACCTGGCTGGACATTTGCGACGGCAATATGGCGGAAGGCTCGTTCCGCGTCGATGCCAACGTATCCGTGCGTCCGAAAGGTCAAGCGGAATTCGGCACGCGCCGCGAGATTAAAAACCTCAATTCCTTCCGTTTCTTGGAGCAGGCGATTAATTACGAAGTGGAAGCGCAAATCGAGATTTTGGAAGACGGCGGCAAAGTACAGCAGGCAACCATGCTGTTCGACCCGGAAAAAGGCGAAACCCGCGTGATGCGTTTGAAAGAAGACGCGCATGACTACCGCTACTTCCCCGACCCAGATTTACTGCCAGTCATCATTTCAGACGACCAGTTGCAAAAAGCCAAAGAAGAAATGCCCGAGCTGCCGAAAGAAATGGCAGCGCGTTTCGTGGCAGACTACGGCGTGTCCGACTACGACGCGCGCCTGCTCACCGCCAGCCGCGTGCAGGCTGCCTATTTTGAAGAAGCCGCCAAAGAGAGCGGACAAGGCAAGCTGACTGCCAACTGGATGAACGGCGAACTCGCCGCCACGCTGAACAAAGCAGGCATGGAACTTGCCGACAGCCCGATTACCGCCCCACGCCTCGCCGCGCTGGTATGCAAAATCGCCGATGGCACATTAAGCAGCAAGTTAGCGAAAAAAGCCTTTGAAGCCATGTGGGCGGAACCCGAAGCCACCATCGCCGAAATCATCGAAAAACACGGCTTGCAGCAGATGACCGATACCGGCGCGATTGAAGCCATGGTGGACGAAGTGCTGGCAAACAACTCCAAAGCCGTGGAACAGTTCAAATCCGGTAACGAAAAAGCCCTGAATGCGATTGTGGGACAAGTGATGAAGGCCAGCAAAGGCAAGGCGAATCCCGCACAGGTGCAGGAACTGATTAAAGCGAAGTTGGCTTAAGTAAGATAAAGGCTGGCTGAAAACGGTAAAAGGGTTTTCAGGCAGCCTGAAACCGTTTTTAAACCGGAAAAGGAAAATGCAATGAAAACCGTCGCCGTTATTATCTTGGAACAGTTTGCCGACTGGGAATCCACTTTGCTGACTCCTGTTTTACAACAATTTGCCGGCTATACCGTCCGCTACGTTTCCACCGACCGAAATCCGAAAACATCCATGGGTAATCTGCGCGTGCAGCCCGATTTAACCTTGGATGAACTGCCGCCCGACACCGCCGCTTTGATTCTAAACGGCGCAACCCAATCGTGGCGCGATTTATCCGATGAAAACCGCCTAAAAATTGCCGACTTGGTTCGCACGTTTAAGCAGCAGGGTAAGATTGTGGGCGGAATTTGTGAAGGCACCTATTTTCTTGCCGCCAACGGTCTGTTAAATGACTGCCGCCACACCGCCAACAGCTTGGCTGCCATTGCCGATTTACCCGAATACACTAACCGGCAGGCTTATGTGGAAACCAAGCGCGAAGCCGTGCGGGACGGCAACGTCATTACCGCCAACGGCATGGCTTTTGTCGATTTTGCTCTCCAAATTTTGTCTGCCTTGGATGATGTTCCCGAAGACCTTATCGCCCGATGCAGGGAAATGTTGCAGTAGTTGAAGTAGGGTTAGCACGCGTCTTTTTCAGGCAGCCTAAAACCTCAAGGTCATAAATATTCACACTGAGGTAACTTCTGCTTGTCCAAAATCAGCCTGCATTTTTTGTCAACGGAAGCCCACATGCGGACAAGCAAACAGCAGTTTTGTTCTCAGAGAACTTTATGAAAACTGCCAAAATAATAGCTTTGTAGACGGCTTTGTTTGGAAGAGCATGGGCGGCTGAATTGAACGAGGATGATGCGGATGACTGTGTACCGCTGAACAAAGAACAGCAACCGATGAACCTGAAAATCATTTATCTGTTTTATAGTGGATTAACTTTAAACCAGTACGGCGTTGCCTCGCCTTGCCGTACTATCTGTACTGTCTGCGGCTTCGTCGCCTTGTCCTGATTTAAAGTTAATCCACTATAAGTCAGCCTTGCCAGGCCGGCTGAAAGTAAGGTATAGGTTTTAATTCTATTAAAGCTTGGTTTTCAGACGACCTTCAAGCCATTACAAATTAAGGTGTAAGATGAAAATAATATTACCTGCAGTACTATTACTGGTAACAACTTCCTCATTTGCAAAAAATTACGCCGATCAGCCTCAGCCTTTTACTCCTCAAACAGTACAGGATGTATTGCGTTGCAAGGTGTCATTATTGGATTTTTCGTTTTGGACTCCGGAAAATTTTACCGGTTACCCTGGTTCAAATGAGCGCGCGGAAGAAGAAAATGTGGGACGTTTTGTCAATAAGATCGACAATATTACTTACCGTTACCGCTTGCCGTTTAAGGTGCATCTTGCCAATCCCTTAGATGGAAAAGAAGTAGAAGGGCAGTATGTCGCTATTCGCAACAATGCTGTCTATTTGGAAATTGATTGGGCACGATATCCCAAATTGCATTCACTATACCGTCAGAAATATCAGGAAGACCTTTATGAGCTGACGCAACAGCTAAAGGGACAAAATATCACATCCAAAACGACACCTAAAAAACTGGATACATTGGGCTATAGTGTGCCTGCTGTCGAAAAATCGATAACAGACCCCAATAAAAAATTGAAGGTATGGAAATATTTTGGCTTTCCTGCTGTATTTAAAGCAGATGTAATAAGGGGTGATTCAGATAAGGGCTATATCGGCTGCCGTTATCCGTTGTAGACTGTCTTCCGCAAACGGAGGTCGTCTGAAAGCTGATTTTTCAGACGACCTTTTAACTTAATCTATTCAAACCACACCAAACCATGACCCATACCATTACCCTACCCGACCAAACCACCTTTACCGCCAATGACGGCGAAACAGTTTTAGCCGCTGCCGCCCGTCAAAACCTCAATCTGCCCCATTCCTGCAAAAGCGGTGCCTGCGGTCAATGCAAAGCCGAACTGGTGAGCGGCGATATTCAAATGGGCGAACACTCTGAACAGGCTTTATCCGAAGCAGAAAAAGCCCAAGGCAAGATTTTGATGTGCTGCACCACCGCGCAAAGCGACATCAGCATCAACATCCCCGGCTACAACGCCAACTCGCTACCCGTCCGCACCCTGCCCGCCCGCATCGAAAGCATGGTTTTCAAACACGATGTCGCCCTCCTGAAACTTGCCCTGCCCAAAGCCCCGCCGTTTGCTTTCTATGCCGGGCAATACATTGATTTATTGCTGCCGGGCAACGTCAGCCGTAGCTACTCCATCGCCAATTCCCCCGACCAAGAAGGCATTTTGGAACTGCACATCCGCAGGCGCGAAAACGGCGTCTGCTCGGAAATGATTTTCGGCAGCGAACCCAAAGTCAAAGAAAAAGGCATCGTCCGCATCAAAGGCCCGCTCGGTTCGTTTACCTTGCAGGAAGACAGCAGCAAACCCATCATCCTTTTGGCAACCGGTACAGGCTATGCCCCCATCCGCAGCATCCTGCTCGACCTTATCCGCCAAGACAGCAGCCGCGCCGTCCATTTCTACTGGGGTGCACGGCACCAAGATGATTTGTACGCACTCGAAGAAGCGCAAGAGCTGACAGGTCGTCTGAAAAACGCCCGCTTCACCCCCGTCCTATCAAAAGCCACTGAAGGTTGGCAAGGCGAAAAAGGATACGTCCAAACTGCTGCCGCAAAAGATTATCCCGACTTGAGCGGTTACGAAGTTTATGCCTGCGGTTCCGTCGCCATGACCGAAAGCGCGAAATCCGTGTTGACCGCGCAATGCAGCCTGCCTGAGACAACCTTCTATTCGGATGCGTTTTCGCCTGCGCAATAGATATACCCGCGCAAATCTAATCCTGCCGCAACCGCAAAAGGCTTGGGAACTGAGTTGTCTTAAAAAATAATGTGCCGATGTCGTCGAACAATTTTTCAGACGACCTCGGCACATTATTTTGTCAAAAGGTCGTCTGAAAACGAATTTAGTGGGATTACTCAGGTTTTCAGACGACCTTCGGATTTGGGCGAACCTTACTCCGCTACCGTTTTACGAATGAGTTTTTCCGCGTTGGCGAGCGTGTTTTCCACTTCGGCAAACTCGATTTTGCTGCCCGACACCAGCGCGCGCGTGTCGTTGAATACGACTTGGACTGCGCCGTCAGTTTCGGTAACGAGGACGCGCAACGGCAGTTGCAGGGCGAATGCAGGGTCTTTTTGCATCAGCGGCGTGCCGGCTTTGGGCGTACCGAAAACGATGACTTTGGCGGGCTGCATATCCAAACCGCTTTGACGCGCGGCGGCTTGGTGGTCGATGACGGCGAACACGGTCATGCCTTTTTCTTTGACGGCGGTTTCCAAACGGCGGACGGTATCGTCGAAACTGTATTTGCTGACGGCGGTATGGGTTTGATTCATGGCGGAACTTTGTCGGGAATCGGGTTGTCGGGCGGCATCGCCGCCGTGTGAGGCGCAAGCGGTCAGGGCGGCGAGGATGGCGGCTGCGGCGAAGGTGCGTATCGGTTTCATATTTTTCCTTGGATAAAAGGTCGTCTGAAACGTTTCAGACGACCTTGTTGCTGGTTATTTCAAACCTTTTTTCACCAAGTCTTCGTAACCGCCGTGGTTGGTTACGTTGGTGTAGCCTGCTTTTTTCAACTCGGTAAGCGCGGCTTCAGCACGGCGGCCGCTGCGGCAGTAGAGGTTGACGGGCGCGTTTTTGTCGGGGCTGACGCTTTTGATGCGTTCGACGATTTGGTCGTGCGGAATGTTGACCGCGCCTTGCAGGTGGCCGGATTTAAATTCTTCTTCGGAACGTACGTCAATCCATACGCCTTTTGCTTTGGCAGGTTGCGCGCTAACGGCTTTGGCGGCGGGCGCGGCAAAGGATACGGCGGCAGGCAGGACGAGTGCTGCGGCAGTCAGCGCGGCAGTCAGCAATTTTTTCATGGTCGTTTCTCCAAACGGTTGAACAAAAATATCAATCTAAACGGTTCGGCGGCAAAAAGCAATGCCCGTCAGCAGAAGGGTCGTCTGAAACGGGAGTTGTTTTCAGACGACCCTTTGAGACAAAATCAACGCTGCGCGTCAACCGCTTCCAAGGCACGCAGGGCATAAGTGTAGGCAGCGCCTGCGTTCAAGGAAATGGCGGTCGCCAGCGCGCCGGCGATTTCGCTTTCAGTCGCGCCCGCTTTGGCGGCTGCAGCGGCGTGTACGCTGATACAGCTTTCGCAACGGGTAGTGATGGCGACGGCGAGGGCAATCAGCTCGCGGGTTTTCGCATCCAATGCTTCGGCTGCGGCGGCTTGTTCCAGCGCGCCGTAGGCTTGCAGCATTTTCGGGTGTTTTTTACCCAGCTCACCGAATGATTTTTTAACGTGTGCGGTGTGTTCAGGCCAATTTTGAAACATTTTGATTTCCTTTCCAATGTGTTTGAAATGAAGGATGTTGCTCTTTCATGGCAGATTTCAATTTATAGTGGATTAACTTTAAACCAGTACGGCGTTGCCTTGCCTTGCCGTACTATCTGTACTGTCTGCGGCTTCGTCGCCTTGTCCTGATTTAAATTTAACCCACTATAATCCGCCATCTTTACATCCGATGAATGGCATTATTGCAATAATTTGACTATTATAATCGTCAAATCATCTCATTCACTTGCAAAAAACACTTATGGACACTTTGGACAAACTCATCGAACTGGCGCAAATCACCGGCAGCGTGGACATACAATGCCTGTTCCGCGACAAATGGTACGCCCCGCACGAACGCAGGCGCGCGCACGGCATCGCGCACCTTGTCGTCGCTGGGGAAAGCTACATCAAAATCGAAGGCGAACCCGAAGCGCGGCTCTTACAAACCGGCGACCTTATCTTTTTCCCGCGCAGCGCCGAACACATTATCAGCAGCGAAGCAGACTGCAACAACTGCGGCGATACCATTCATATCGGCAACGACGGCGCGTTTACCATCGAATCTTCAGGCAGCGGCGGCGAAAAAAGCCTCGATTTGTTCTGTGCCCGCTTCGAATACGACGAACACGCCGACATCATGCACGACCTGCCCGAAACCGTCCTCATCAAGATGGACCATCCCTCGCTGCAATGCCTGATCTCCATGTTGCAATACGAAAGCGCACACACGCTTTCCGGCTCGCGCGCCATCGTCAATGCCCTCTCCTCCGTACTCCTCGTCCTCATCGTCCGCGCCCATCTCGAACAAGGCGGAGAAGCACCTTTGGGCGGCATACTCAACGGCCTGCGCGACAAACGCCTGCGCCAACTCATCCAAACCGTCGTCAGCCGCCCCGAAGACGAATGGAACATCGAAAAAATGACCGAGCTTGCCAACCTCTCCCGCGCACAACTCATGCGCCTGTTCAAACAGCAAACCGGCATCAGCCCCCACGCCTTCGTCAACCTCATCCGCCTGCGCCAAGCCGCCGTATTGCTGCGGCAAACCGCCGATTCCGTCCTGTCCGTTGCCTTGAACGTCGGCTTCCAATCCGAAACCCACTTCGGCAAAGCGTTTAAAAAACAATACGGGATTTCGCCGGGGCAATATCGGAAAAATGAAACGGCAGATGATGATACCAGGGCATTTGAACCCGAAAGGTCGTCTGAAACGGCAAAAGCGTCATAACCCTTTGATTTATCGTTCAGCCATTGGGATACTGCGGAAAATCCTGTTTGGATACACCGTTTATTTGCCTATATAATCCATTTTTCCCTTTTCAGACGACCTCTTATGCTCAGCTACCGCCACGCCTTCCATGCCGGCAACCATGCCGATATGATCAAGCATTTCATCCTTTTCTTGACGCTGGATTACTTCAATCAAAAAGACAAGCCCTATTGGTATATCGATACCCACAGCGGCGCGGGTTTATATGACTTGAGCGGCAGCGAAGCGCAAAAAGTCGGCGAATACAGACAAGGCATCCGGTTGCTCCGAGATGCGGAAAATCTGCCGCCCGAGCTGTCCGCCTTCATTGCCCGCCTGAATACCATACTCCCACAAAAGCAACTCTATTGCGGTTCGCCGTGGCTTGCCCAAGCCCTGACGCGCGACAGTGACAAACTGCGTTTGTTTGAGCTGCACCCTGCCGATTTCCAACATCTGAAAAACAATATGGAAGAGGCATGCTTGGGCAGACGCGGGCAAATAATGCAGGCAGACGGTTTTCGCGGTCTGATTTCACTGTTGCCCCCGCCGCCCCGCCGTGCCGTCGTCCTGATAGACCCTCCGTATGAAGAAAAACAAGACTATCAGCGCGTTGTCCATACTTTAAAAGACGCGCTCAAACGCTTTGAGCAGGGTTGTTATATGGTTTGGTATCCCTGCTTGAGCCGAGAAGAAAGCCGCAAGCTGCCCGAGCAGCTGCAAAAGCTGATGCCCGAGAGCTACCTGCACGCCGAGCTGCACGTCCACACCCCGCGTCCGGACGGATTCGGGATGCACGGCAGCGGCATGTTTATCATCAACCCGCCCTACCTGCTGCCGGATCTGCTGAAAAATAACCTTCCCGCGTTGACCGACATATTGGCACAAGACAACGGCGCGCGCTTCGTCTTAAACAGTTGCATAAAATAATCGATATTATCCCGTCGAACCAAGACACCGGCGGGAAATCCTGTGGCATGGGCTTCCGATTTAAACTACAATTCACTACATTGTTTTCACGCTTTAAAATCATGACGATCAGACATCCCGCTTCATTGCTTTTGGCTTCCCTTTGCACGCTTTTTCTATGCTCCTGCGAACGTTCGGTTCAAGATACGGTACAAGAAACCTTCGGCGAAGAATTGCGCGGCCATTTCATCAGCAGCGCGACAGCCATCTGCGTGGAAAAAGCGCCGAAAAGCAGCGCGATACCGTCTGATACCATACAGCAAATCTGTTCGTGCGCTTCGGAAAAAACCGCAGACCAGATATCCATCGACGATATGTCGAAACTGATCGGCGGCGAAGTCGGCGGCGAGCTGAAAACCAAAATCAAGCAAAGCGCGGTCGAATGCGCCAAAGAAATGATAGGCGCCGCCTCCGCCCCTTCCAGCAAGAAATAAATACCGACCTCGTCTGAAAACCATTTTCAGACGACCTTTTCTTTTTTATAGCCAGAAACCGAGTCCGATATGAAAACATTAGCGCAATTCCTACCGCAGCATTTACAGCAAAACAGCATTCCTGCCGAATTGGGCAGCGTCCTCGAATCCATTGTCGCCGCCTGCTCCGACATCAGCGGCAAAGTCCGCTTGGGCGCACTCGCCGGCGTGTTGGGCATGGCGGGGACGGGCAATATTCAGGGCGAAGATCAGAAAAAGCTGGATGTGATTGCCAACGATATCCTGATTGACGTCTTGAAAAACAACGCCCATGTCGCCGGTTTGGCAAGCGAGGAAGAGGATACTTTTGTGGCAGCCAACGAAAACGGAGGCTATCTCGTCCTGTTCGACCCTCTGGACGGCTCGTCCAATATCGACGTCAATATTTCCGTCGGTACGATTTTTTCCGTACTTACCAAGCCCGAAGGTCGTCTGAATACCGAATCCTTCCTGCAAAAAGGCCGTGACCAAGTGGCGGCAGGTTATGTTTTGTACGGCCCGCAAACCCAATTGGTGTTCACTTTGAAACACGGCGTTTTCGTGTTCACGCTCAATGAAAACAACGAATTCGTCCTGACCAAAGAAAATCCGCAAGTTCCGGCATCGACCAAAGAATTTGCCATCAATATGTCCAACACCCGCCACTGGCAAGCCCCTATGCAGCAATATATTAACGAGCTGCTGGCAGGCGATACGGGCGTTCGCGGTAAAAATTACAATATGCGCTGGGTGGCGAGCATGGTCGCAGAAATCCACCGCATCCTGATGCGCGGCGGCGTCTTCATGTATCCTCAAGACAAACGCGATCCGTCCAAACCCGGCAAACTGCGCCTGATGTACGAAGCCAATCCGATGAGCCTGATTTTGGAACAGGCAGGCGCGGCGGCAAGCAATGCTTTGGAAAACATGCTCGACATCGTCCCCACGGGTCTGCACCAACGCGTAGCCGTCGTCATGGGCAGCCGCGAGGAAGTCGAATATGTCGGCAAGCTGCATCAAAAATAAGATGTTGAGTTTGTAGGCTATCCTGCCATAAAAAGGTCGTCTGAAAATCCGTTTCAGCATTCTCTATGAACGTTGAAACAGGTTTTCAGACGACCTTTTGTGTATTTAGTATTCTGGCATTTACAAGGCCTACTGTTCGGCAAGCCTTGACTCATCTGCGGGTCGTTATGGCCTTTCGCCCAAAATCATCGAGCCTATGCCCGCATCGGTGAAAATTTCCAGCAAAAGCGCGTTGGGCAGGCGGCCGTCGATGATGTGGGTCGCTTTGACGCCGTTGCTTGCCGCTTCGACGGCGGAGCTGATTTTGGGCAACATACCGCCGTAGAGCGTGCCGTCTGCGATTAATTCGCTGATACGGCTTGGTGTGAGGTTGGTCAGCAGGTTGCCTTCTTTGTCCATCACGCCGGCGATATTGGTCATCATCAGCAGCTTTTCCGCGTTCAACTCTTCCGCCAGTTTGCCTGCGACCAAATCCGCGTTGATATTGAAGGCTTCGCCTTTTGCGCCGACGCCGATGGGCGCGACGACGGGGATGCAGCCGCGTTCGATCAATCCTTCAATCAGGCGCACGTCTATGCTTTCGACCGTGCCGACTTGTCCGATGTCCACGCCTGCCCGTTCGGGCGTATCGACCAGCAGTTTTTTCGCTTTGATGAAGTGGTTGTCGCGTCCGGTGACGCCGACCGCGCGTCCGCCCTGCAAATTAATCAGCGAGACGATTTCTTTATTCACATGGCCGCCCAACACCATTTCGACGATGTCCATCGTTTCGCCGTCGGTCACGCGCATGCCTTGCACGAATTCGCCTTTTTTACCGATTTTTTCCAACATTTCATTAATTTGCGGGCCGCCGCCGTGGACGATGACGGGGTGGATGCCCACCAGTTTGAGCAAAACAACATCGCGGGCGAAGCCTTCTTTCAAAGCAGGCTCGGTCATGGCGTTGCCGCCGTATTTGATGACGATGACGGAGCCGGAAAAACGGCGGATATACGGCAGGGCTTCGGCTAAAATGCGCGCTTTATCGGCTGCTGAAATGGAGTGGGATTCGCTCATAATCGTGTCTCATTATTAACAATTTAATCATTATAGCGGATTACCTTTGAATCAGTAAAAATCAGCGTCGCAACTGTTTGCTGCCTCGCCGTCTTGTCCTGATTTAAAGTGAATCTGCCCTATCTTAACGTCAAAGGTCGTCTGAAACAACATTCCTCGCCCCTTATCGGTTGAGGACGCGCCCGTCGGAATGGTAGAATCAACGGATTCGGGCATATCGGTTTGCCGTCGCCGACGGATACGGTATCGCCCACACATTTTTTCAAACAACGGTTATCCGGTTCGCCCGATATACCGAGGACTTTCCCATGATTAAAATCAGCACTCAATTTGACGCCGGCTCCGTCGTCGTCAAAGACCTGACCGACCCTGCCAATATCCGCCTCGCCCTGCGTCCGGACAACGCTTCCGATTTCGCCCAATGGTTTTACTTCCGCCTGCAAGGTGCGGCGTATCAGAATTGCGTGATGCACTTTGAAAACGCGGCAGATTCGGCTTATCCGCAAGGCTGGGAAGATTATCAGGCGTGCGCCTCTTACGACCGCCAAAATTGGTTCCGCGTCCCGACCGAATACGAAAATGGCGTGCTGACCATCAACCATACGCCGCTTTCCAACAGCGTTTACTACGCCTATTTCGAACCTTATTCCCACGAGCAGCATTTAAATCTCTTGGGCGACGCGCAAGGCAGCGGGCTTTGTCGCATCGACGACTTGGGCAGCACGGTGCAAGGCCGCGACATCAATCTGCTGACCATCGGCAACCAAGTCGAAAGCGACATGAAAATCTGGATTATCGCCCGCCAACACCCGGGCGAAACGATGGCGGAATGGTTTATCGAGGGCCTGCTCGGCCGCCTGCTCGATCCGCAAGACCCGACCGCGCGCACCCTGCTCGACCGTGCCACGTTCTACATCGTGCCGAACATGAACCCCGACGGCTCGGTATTGGGCAATCTGCGCACCAATGCTGCTGGCGCAAACCTCAACCGCGAATGGGAAAGCCCGACTTTGGAAAAAAGCCCGGAAGTCTTCCTTGTACGCGAAAAAATGCTGGAAACCGGCGTGGATTTGTTCCTAGACATTCACGGCGACGAAGCATTGCCGTTTGTCTTTGTCGCCGGTACGGAAGGCGTGCCGAACTACAATCCGCGCATCGCCGCGCTGGAAACGCAGTTCAAAACCGCCCTACTCTCCGCCAGCCCCGACTTCCAAGACGAATACGGCTATGAAAAAGACGCGCCCGGTCAGGCAAACATGACGCTCGCGACCAACTGGGTGGGCAATCATTTCGACTGCCTCGCCTATACGCTCGAAATGCCGTTTAAAGACAACGCCAACCTGCCCGACGATGACTTCGGCTGGAACGGCCAACGCTCCCTGCGTTTGGGCGAAGCCATGTTGTCTGCCGTCTTGAACGTTGTCGATGATTTACGATAATTATTTTTCTCTATCACACAAAAGGTCGTCTGAAAATCCCAACCGGCATTTTCAGACGACCTTTGTCGGGCTAAAACACATAAACCGCCCTTCCCATAAGGAACACACATCATGATGATACATCCGAAGTTCAATCCTATTGCCATCAAAATCGACCCTATCGCCATCCGCTGGTATGCCCTCAGCTATATCGTCGGCTTTATGCTCTTCCTATGGCTGGGCCGCCGCCGCATCAAACAAGGCAACACCGCCTTTACCAAAGAAATGCTCGACGACTTCCTGACCTGGGGCGTATTGGGCGTCATTCTCGGCGGACGGCTCGGCTATATCCTGTTTTACAAATTCTCATACTACCTCGACCATCCGCTCGAAATGCTCAAAGTTTGGGAAGGCGGCATGTCATTCCACGGCGGCTTCTTGGGCGTCGTCATTGCCATGTGGCTGTTCAGCCGCAAACACAAAATCAGCACCTTGAAAACCATGGATTTCGTCGCACCGCTCGTTCCGCTGGGTTTGGCTTCCGGCCGGATCGGCAACTTCATCAACGGTGAACTCTGGGGCCGCATTACCGATATCAACGCCTTTTGGGCAATGGGCTTCCCGCAAGCGCGCGCAGAAGACCTCAACGCCGCCGTGCGCAACCCGCTTTGGGCAGAATGGATGCAGCAATACCATGTGCTGCCGCGCCACCCTTCGCAACTCTACCAATTCGCGCTTGAAGGCATCTGCCTCTTCATCGTCGTATGGATTTTCTCCAAAAAACCGCGCCCGACCGGACAAGTCGCCTCCCTCTTCCTCGGCGGCTACGGCTTCTTCCGCTTCATCGCCGAATATGCCCGCCAGCCCGACGACTATCTCGGCCTGCTCACCTTGGGCTTGTCGATGGGACAATGGTTGAGCGTGCCGATGATTGTTTTGGGCGCCATCGGCTTCGTTTGGTTCGGTAAGAAAAACCGCCTGAACTGATGTCCAAAGGCCGTCTGAAAACCCAAGCGGGACGCGATAACCAGCGTCCCGTTCTCACATCAGCCGAGCATCAGCCATCCCAACAGGCGTAATTTGCGATTCATCAAACCGCATCGCAAAAAATCTTAAATCCGACTTGGTTTATCCGCCGCCCGATGGTATCGTGGCACACCTTTCCACCCTTTTTTAAAGAGAGCCCAAAATGTCAGAAGAAAACAAAATCAAAGTCAACGACCTGCCCGAAGACAAAAAAGAACAGTCTGAAGAAGTCGAGCTGCCCGTAGTCAACAACGAAGAAAAACGCGGCGGCCATAGCGAAGGCGGTTGCTGCGGCGCATGCGGCGGTTGATTCCGTTTTGAAAAACAAAGGTCGTCTGAAAACCTGAAACATAGTTTTCAGACGACCTTTTTATCGTGGAGAGATATGGCGGATTTTGTCAAAACGGACGCTATAGTGGATTAACTTCAAATCAGTACGGCGCTGCCTCGCCTTAGCTCAAAGAGAACGATTCTCTAAGGTGCTGAAGCAC